>JBDLVO010000320.1:0-4419 GCA_039804805.1 Pseudomonadota bacterium | reverse complement strand
ATGACCGGTGGCGCGCCGCACCATCGCGGCGAACGCCCCCGGATTGGCATAACCGAGATCGAGCGCGACATTGGTGACCGCCTCGCCGGCGGCGAGACGGGGCAGGGCCAGCAGCAGCCGGGCCTGCCGCCGCCACACCTGGAAGCTCATCCCGGTTTCGGCGCGGAACAGCCGGGCCAGGGTGCGGGCCGAGGCGCCGACCTCCTCCCCCCAGGCGGCGAGGCCGCGCCCATCGGCCGGGTCGGCCAGGATCGCCGCGCACAGCCGGGCCAGCCGGGGGTCGTGCCCGGTCGGCAGCGACCACGGCGTCGCCGCGCTCCAGTCGAGTTCCCAGCCGATCAGGTCGAGGATGCGGCGGTCGCGCTCGCCCGGCGGCGGATCCTCGGCGATCGCCGCCGCCCGGTCGAGCAGCGCCGACAGCAGCGGCGACACCCGCACCGAGGCCGGCACCGCCGGAGCGGCGGCGGGCAGGGCGGCGGGATGGAAATAGACGCTGCGCAGCTCGACCGCGCCGCGCGCCCGCAGCCGGTGCTCGACCCCGGGCGGCACCCACAGCGCCTGTCCCGGCGGGATCAGCCAGATCCGCTCGCGGGCGGCCAGTTCCATCACCCCGCTGACGGCGTGGACCAGTTGGCCGCGCGGATGGCGATGGGGCGGCAGCCGGTGGCCGTCGGGATAATGCCGCGCCAGCGCCCGCACCGGCGGCCCGTCGAGCCGGCCCTGCGGCGGATCGACCGGGCCGGCCGGGCTGGGAAGGGGATCGCGCATCGCCGGCTCCGTGGCTGCGGGGACGTCCCGTTTCTTAGCGCAACCGCGCCGGGGGCGGAAGCGCCGCCGCCCGCCGCGCCGTGGCGATGGATTTCCCGTCGGGACGGCGCTAAAACCAACGGCATGAACAGAGTTCCTTTCTTGGGCCGGTTGGCGGCGGTCGCCGTCCTGCTGCTGGGCGTCGCGGCGCCGACGCTGGCCGAGGCCCGGATGTGCCGGCCGCGCGGCTGCCCGCCGCCGCCGCCCTGCGCCCCGGGCTACGATTGTCCGCCGCCGCCGCCGCAATGCCGCCCGGTGCGCTGCCCGCCGCCGCCCCGTCACCGGCCGCCGCCGCCGCCCCACCCTCAGCCGCCCCTCCCGCAGCCGCCGCACCCGCAGCCGCCCGGGCCGCCGCCCGGACCGCCGCCCGGGCCGCGCTGATCCCCCTTCGCCGCGCCAGCGCCCCAACAGGGCGGGAGAGCCCTCATTCCGACCCCTGCCTTGCCCCGTTTTCCCGCCTGGTCGCGCTGGGCCGGCCTGCTGGCCCTGTCGGTGCTGCTGACCGTCCTGATCGAAGCGCTGCGCCTGCCGGCCGGGCGGATGCTGGGGCCGATGCTGGCCGGCATCCTGTTCGCCCTGGGCGGGTCCGGCCTCGGCGTCGGCCGCTGGCCGTTCCTGCTCGCCCAGGCGGTGGTCGGCACCATGATCGGCGCCGGGATCGATCCCGCCATCGGCCGCGACCTGCTCGCCCACGGCCCGCTGTTCGTCGCCCTGATCCTCGGGGTGATCGCCCTCAGCGGTGGCCTCGGCTGGCTGCTGGCGCGCTGGCGGGTGCTGCCCGGCACCGTCGCGGTGTGGGGCTCCTCGCCCGGCGCCGCCGCCGCGATGACGGTGATGGCCGATGCCTGCGGTGCCGATGTCCGCCTCGTCGCCTTCATGCAATATTGGCGGGTGGTGCTGGTGGTGCTGACCGCCACCCTGCTCGGCTGGAGCGCCGGGGGCACCCTGCCGCCGCCGGTGACCGAGGACTGGCTGACCCGGCCCGGACCCGCCTTCGGCCTGACCCTCGCCCTGATCGCCATCGGCCTGCCCTGCGGCCGCCTGCGCGCCTTGCCGGCCGGGGCGCTGCTGGTGCCGCTGGCCCTGGCCGCCCTGCTGCGCGACGGCTTCGGCCTGCGTCCCGAGCTGCCGCCGCCGCTGCTGACCCTGTCCTACGCCCTGATCGGCTGGCGGATCGGGCTCGAATTCACCCGCGCCACCCTCGGCCATGTCGCCCGCGCCTTGCCGCGCGTCACCGCCGCCATCCTGCTCCAGATCGGCCTGTGCGCCGGGCTCGGCCTGCTGCTGTCGGCCCTGATCGGGGTCGATCCGCTGACCGCGCTGCTGGCCACCAGTCCGGGCGGGGCGGATTCGATCGCCATCATCGCCTCGACCCTGCCGGTCGATCTGTCGTTCGTGATGGCGTTGCAGACGCTCCGCCTGTGCGTGGTGATCCTGGTCAGCCCCCGGCTGGCCCGGCTGATCGCCCGCCGGTTCGATCCGCCGGCGGAGCCGGGGCGATGAGCGGCGTTAAGGTGGCGTTGACCAATCGGGAGCCAAGATGACGGATTGCCCCCCGGGAGCCCGCCCGCCGCCGATGCCGTTCCGTTCCGCCCCGTCCGTCCACGCCGCCGCCCACGGCCGCCCGTTGCCCGGCGACACAGATCTGTCTTGTTTTTCCTGGCATGATAGCCTTCCGTCTCCGGACGGGATCGCACCGTTCACCATCTCGGGCCGTCAAACACCATGAGTCAGCCTTCCGCCGTCGCCCCCTCCGCAGCCCTGCCGCCGTCGGCGCAGGCGATGAACCGGCGTATCGCCCAGTTGCTCAGCCGGTTCGGCCTCGACGGCAACAAGGTGCTGGCCGACGCCGCCACCAACCGGATGGCCGCCAGCGAATTGCTGACCAACCCGGCGCTGGTCAATCCCAAGGGGCTGATCCTGCTGCACGGCATCGGCACGATGGACGCGATGCTGGAACTGGCCACCAACGGCAAGCCGGCGATCCCGCTGCCGAAGGATTTCAAGGTCGGGCTTCAGGCGATCGTGCTGTTCCTGCGCCTCAACCACACCCCGGAATTCAGTTGGCGCGACAACGACACCCCCTCGGCCTGGTCGACCCGGATCATCGACGCCCTGTTCGGGGCGCTGGCGACCAAGAAGGTGTTCGGCCCGACCGATTTCCTCGCGCTTGACCGCCTCAGCACCAATCCGCTGTGGCAGGGGCTGTTCGCCTACGCCCTCGACCTGTTCCTCAGCGCCATCGCCGACCCCAACCGGGTCGCCAGCCTCGACCGCGCCACCTCGCAGGCGGCGGTGCAGGCCTTCCGCACCTCGGCCGCCGCCCGCCAGGCCCGCCTGCCCAAGATCAAGTACGGCAACCCGCTCGCCAGCTTCAAGGACATCGCCGAATACGCCATCGGCGAATATCTCGGCGGGCTCGACGTCAACGACGCGCTGGCCCGCACCCTGGTCCAGGCCCAGCTCGGCCTCGGCGACGATTCCGGCAAGGAAAAGTTCGAATCGTTCCTCAAGAACAACCGCATCATGCCCGAAACCTTCCCCACCACCGTCCAGGTGCTGTACGAGAAGGTCAATGCCGAGGTCCGCTTCACCGAAAGCGAGGGCGAGGTCGCGGCGGTGTGCTGGGCCTATGCCGTCGAGATGAAGCAGACCCAGGTGATGGAAAAGCTGTTCGCCAGCTTCGCCGACGGGGTGTTCCCGGTCGCCGCCAAATGCCGGCGTTACTTCTCGTTCGGCGGCATCGCCCCCAAGGACGGGGCGATGGTGATCTCGCGCTGGGCCGCCCGCTCCCAGTTGCTGGCCGAAATGCGCAAGGGCGGCCTGTCCAAGCAGGTGGCCGAACTGATCCCGATGCTGGCGCAGGACGAACGCCGCTCGCTGCTCGCCTTCCGCGACGGCCGCACCGAATCCCGCTCGCTCAGCACCCAGGATGTCGAACGCTACGTCCGCGCCCGCTGCAAGATGCTGACCCTGTCCGCCCAGCAGGCCAAGATCGGCCGGGTCGAACGTCTGCTCGCCTCCCAGGTCAACGGCGCCGAGCAGTTCATCCTGCGGCCGGGGCAGGCCGTCCTCCAGGACATGACCTACGGCGTCGATGTGTTCTTCCGCGCCCTGCGCACCGTGATCGAGGATATCTGCGAAGGCACCGGCGCCATGCTGCGCGAGCAGATGAAGGTGCTGCACGAGTTCGAACGCCGCTACGGGCCGCTCTCGACCGTCTCCCTGCTGGTGCCGATGCCGCCCAAGGTCAAGCCGGAGCAATGGATCCAGGACGCCCGCTCGGCGCTGGCCAAGGTCGATAACAGCCACTTCGAACGCTGACGGCGGGGGGAGGCGTCGGGCTGCCGCCCGAACCCGCCTGGGGCTGGCGCCCCAGACCCCCCCCCTTTTTTTCAGTAAAGGTTACGGGTGACGGCCGTCTTCCTCGGGCGGGCGGCGGGGCTGTCGTGTCTGCTCCTGCTCCCGTTGTTGGCGCTGCTGCTGTTGCTGCTGCTGCATCTCCATCGCCCGCTGCTGGGCCTGGTCCTGCTGCTGGCGTTGGAATTCCGCCGGCCGTTGGAATTGTTCGCGGGGAGCCGCCGGCGCCTGCTGGGCCTGCGGTGCCGGCGG
>JBDLVO010000319.1:0-3414 GCA_039804805.1 Pseudomonadota bacterium | reverse complement strand
GAGCAATTCGGCGGCGCGCAGGGTCTCGGCCGGCAGCGGGGCCTCGATTCGCCCCTGGGTGTCGGCATCGACCAGGATCGCGGCGGCGCCGCAATCCTCCAGGCATTCGGCGACGCGGCCGGCGGGGGCCTCGGCGTCGAACGGGATGTAGGCGGCGCCGCTCTGGAGGATGCCGAGCAGGGCGGCGTGCAGGTCGAGCGAGCGGCTCATCCACAGCCCGACGAAGGCGCCCGGCCCGATCCCGCGCGCCACCAGGGCGGCGGCGATCCGTCCGGCCCGTTCCGCCAGGGCTGCGTAATCGAGGGTGATGTCGCCGCCGGTGACGGCCGGGGCGGCCGGGGTGCGGGCGACGGTGGCGGCGAAGATCTCGTCGAGCCGCTCGTCGCGAATCAGGGAGGGGTCGCGAGGGCCGGTCAGGCAGGCGGGCGCGGAGGGGGAAACCTGGGTCATGATGGTCCGATAAGGCCGGCGACGGGGCGGGGGCCCGGGCGGCGGCCCCGGATTGGGGCGTCCGGCCCCTGGCGTCGGCGGCGAAGGGAAGCCCCGACACTATAAGGGGGGGGCGGGGCCGGCGCAATCACCCGCGCGGGGTGAGAGCGGTTCGCGCGCCCGAAGTCAATCCAGCCAGCCGTCGGGCAGGCCCTCGGCCTTGCGGGTGGGGTGAAAGGCGGTCACCTGGGCGGAAGCCAGCCCGGTCAGCAGGAAGGGGTCCTGGTGGACGATCGCCTCGATCTCCTCGCGCGAGTCGCCGCGCGCCAGGATCACCCCGCCGACGCGCGGCTCCTGCGGGCCGGCCAGCAGGAGGCGGCCGGCGGCGAAATGCTCGGCCAGAAAGGCGCGGTGGGCGGCCAACTGGGCGTCGATCTCGGCCAGCGGGCGCAGATAGGTCAACTGGATCAGGTACAGCATCGCAAGGCTCCGCACGAAAAGGGGGCAAGCCGGCCAAGGGGCTGGGCGCCCCTTGGCGATACCCCCGGAGGGCCACGGGCCCTCCACCCGTTTCCCGACAATCTGGACAAGGGGGGGGCCGCATGTCACCTTATATCCATAATTCTGTTCGCTCTCATCCCGTGGGATGGGGGCAGCGCCAATTCAGGACATTCCGCCGTGACCAAGAGCGCTCTGATGATGTCACCGCCGTGTCAGCCCGTCCTGGTGGTCGAGATGGTCGGTTGCGGCGCGGGACCCGACGAGGCGGTTTCGTTCCGCACCAATCTTGGCGAGATCGTCCCGGTGGATGCGGATCATCCCCTGCGGGAAGGGTTCGACCCGGTTCTGGGCGAGCCGGTTCTTTACGTGACGGTGAGCCCGGGGACCGAGGCACGGCTGTCTCCCTCGGTGCATGACGAATTCCTCGCCTGTTGCTGCGGGGCTGCCGTCGATGTCGCGGCGCGGTTGCAGGCGCCGGGGACCGCTCAAAAAGTCGATGCGTTTTTCTCCGCACGGGGCAAGGCGGCAAAACGGCCGGTGGCGGGATCGTCCTTCTGAGGATGCAGACCGGGCGCCCTTTCATCCTCGTTCTGGCGGGCGTCAACGGGGCCGGGAAGAGTTCCGTCGGTGGATCGGCGCTCTTGAGCGTGGGCCTCGACTGGTTCAATCCGGACAGCGTGGCGCGGAGGATCATCGCCAAGGCGGGGCTGTCCCGAGAGCAGGCGAATGCCCTGGCCTGGCGCCTCGGCGTCCGGATGCTGGGCCGGGCCGTCTCCAACCTGGAAAATTTCGCCTTCGAGACCACGCTCGGCGGGAATACCCTGCCTTCGCTTCTGGCTGCCGCCGCGCGGACCCATGACATCAAGATCTGGTATTGCGGGCTGGCGACGGTGGAGATGCATATCGACCGGGTGGCGCAACGGGTCAGAGCCGGCGGCCATGACATTCCGGTGGCGAAGATCCGGGAACGCTGGGAAAAGTCACGCGCCCATCTGATTGATCTGCTTCCCCATCTGACCTTTTTGCAGGTCTTCGACAACAGCGCGACGATCCCGCTGGGCGAGGCGCTCCCCGATCCGCGCCTGATCCTTGAAATGTCCTCGCAGGGTGTGACCGTTCCGGCCTGTCGCGACGAGCCGGTGATCGCATGGGCGCGGCCCATCGTTGCGGCGGCCTTCGCGCAGTGGGATCGGGCCGGCGCCACACCCGACCATTGATGGGATCCAAGGGCCTTGCGGCCCTTGGCGGGTGCGGGCGGAGCCCGCGAATTTTTTCAACCCAGTGGCCGCTCCGCCCCCTGGTGCGCTATATCCGGGTCAGTTGATCCACGGGAGGGCTTCATGCCGCATCAGTTTGATCCGACCATTCTGCGCGAGTACGACATCCGGGGCATCGTCGGGTCCACCCTGTTCCCGGCCGATGCGCGGGCGATCGGGCAGGGGTTCGGCAGCGTGGTGCGCGAGCAAGGCGGGCACGAGGTCTGTGTCGGCCGCGACGGGCGCCTGTCCTCGCCCGAACTGGCGGCGGCGCTGACCGAGGGTCTGGTGGCGGCCGGCTGCCGGGTCCGCTCGATCGGGCTGGGGCCGACGCCGATGCTGTATTACGCCGCCAGGGCGCGCGAGGCCGACGGGGCGATCATGGTCACCGGCAGCCACAATCCGGGCGATCACAACGGCTTCAAGATGGTGCTGGGCGGCAAGCCGTTCTTCGGCCCCGCCATCGCCGCGCTGGCGCCGCGTCTGGCCGAGGGGCGGCTGGCCGCGGGCGCGGGGTCGGTGGTCGAGGATCCGGTGTTCGACGAATATGTCGGCCGGCTGGCGCTCGATTACGACGGCGCGCGCGGGCTGAAGGTGGTGTGGGATTGCGGCAACGGCGCCACCGGCGCGGCGGTCGAGGCGCTGACCGCGCTTCTGCCGGGGCGGCACATCCTGCTCTACACCGCGATCGACGGCAGCTTTCCCCACCATCATCCCGACCCGACCGTGCCGGCCAACCTGGAGGACCTGCGCGAGCGGGTGGTGGAGGAGGGCGCCGATCTCGGCGTCGCCTTCGACGGCGACGGCGACCGGCTCGGGGTGGTGGACGGGCTGGGGCGGATCCTGTGGGGCGACCAGATCCTCGCCTTGCTGGCCGAGGACCTGCTGAAGGACCATCCCGGCGCCACCGTGATCGCCGACGTCAAGGCGTCGCAGGTGCTGTTCGACGAGGTGACCCGCCTCGGCGGCCGCGCCCTGATGGGGCGGACCGGCCATTCGCTGATCAAGACGATGATGGCCGAGACCGGCGCCCTGCTGGCCGGCGAGATGAGCGGCCACCTGTTCTTCGCCGACCGCTATTACGGCTTCGACGACGCGCTGTATGCGGCGGTGCGGCTGATTGGAATGGTGGCGCGCGCGACCGGGACCCTGGCCCACCGTCGCGACCGCCTGCCGGTGCGGGTCAACACCCCCGAATTGCGGTTCGACTGCGCCGAGGACCGCAAGC
>JBDLVO010000318.1:0-9279 GCA_039804805.1 Pseudomonadota bacterium | reverse complement strand
CCGGACGGTCCGGCCAGCCTCTTCCCCGCCGGGCGCCGGCGTTCTAGACTGGCGCCATGAAGATCGCCCTCGCCGTCAATCCCCGCTATTCCCGCCTGTCCGGCCATGCCGGCCGCGCCCGCCACTGGCTGGTGTGGACCTGCGACCAATCCGGCCCCGCCGCCGCGCCCGAGCGGCTGCTGCTCGAACCCGGGGCGGTGTTCCATCACCATCCCGATGGGCGGCCGCATCCGCTCGACGGCATCGACGCGCTGCTGACCCAGTCGGCCGGCGAGGGCTTCGTCGCCAAGCTCAAGCGGCGCGGCATCGACATCCGCCTCACCGCCGAACGCGATCCGCGCCGGGCGGTCGAGGCCTATCTGACCGACAATCTGGCCCCGCCCCGCCCGCGCCCGATCGGCGATCTGGTCTGCAAGCTGCTCGACCGGCTGTTGCCTCCCGCCCATGGCGGCTGAGCCGGCCCGGCGCCGATCCGCCTGAACCGTGGGCGCCAATCCGCTTGACCGCGGGCGGGCGGGGGGATAAACGGGGCGTTTTCCGTACAGCCCCGGCGCGCGAAGGACGGCAGCAGCATGGACAGGATTCGCATCATCGGCGGCACCCCGCTTCGGGGGGCGATCCCGATCGGCGGGGCCAAGAACGCGGCGCTGGCGCTGATGCCGGCCTGCCTGCTGACCGACCAGACCCTGTCGCTGTCGAACCTGCCCCATCTGGTCGACATCACCACCATGGCCAACCTGCTGGCCCAGCACGGGGTGGGGATGCTGCTCAACGGCGCCTCGACCGCCGGCGGCCATACCGGCCGGGTGCTCGACCTCACCGCCGCCGCCATCACCAGCACCACCGCGCCCTACGATCTGGTCCGCAAGATGCGCGCCAGCGTGCTGGTGCTGGGGCCGTTGCTGGCCCGCGAGGGGCAGGCCCGGGTTTCGCTGCCCGGCGGCTGCGCCATCGGCACCCGCCCGGTCGATCTCCACCTCCAGGCGCTGGAGAAGATGGGGGCGCGGATCGAGCTTGACGGCGGCTACATCGTCGCCAGCGTCGCCGGCCGGCTGAAGGGGGCGCAGATCGTGTTCCCCCAGGTCACCGTCGGCGGCACCGAAAACCTGCTGATGGCCGCCACCCTGGCCGAGGGCGAAACCGTGATCGGCAACGCCGCCCGCGAGCCGGAAATCACCGACCTCGCCCAGTGTCTGGTGGCGATGGGGGCCAGGATCGACGGCATCGGCACCGCCACCCTGCGGGTGCAGGGGGTCGACCGGCTGCACGGCGCCGCCTATTCGGTGGTGCCGGACCGGATCGAGACCGGCTCCTATGCCATCGCCGCCGCGATCACCCGGGGCGACATCGAGCTGATCGGCGCCCGGCCCGAATTGATGGACTCGGTCACCAAGGTGCTGGTCGAGGCCGGGGTGCTGGTCGAGGAGACCCCGCGCGGGCTGCGGGTCGCCGCCGAAGGGCGCGAGATTCGCGGCATCGACATCATGACCGAGCCCTATCCGGGGTTCCCCACCGACATGCAGGCCCAGATGATGGCGCTGATGGCCACCGCCAACGGCGCCTCGATGATCACCGAGACCATCTTCGAAAACCGTTTCATGCATGTGCCGGAACTGGGGCGGATGGGGGCGCGGATCAATGTGCATGGCGCTTCCGCGATCGTGCGGGGGGTGCCGCGTCTGTCCGGGGCCGAGGTGATGGCCACCGATCTGCGCGCCTCGGTGTCGCTGGTGCTGGCGGCGCTGGCGGCCCAGGGCGAGACGGTGGTCAACCGGGTTTATCACCTTGATCGCGGCTATGAGCGGGTCGAGGAGAAGCTCGCCGCCTGTGGCGCCCGGATCGAGCGGTTGAAGGGCGCGGCCGCCGCCGAGTAGCGCCCGCGCGCGGGCGCTTGGCCGGGCGCTGCCCGGACCCGCCAAGGGCCGCAGGCCCTTGGATCCCGTCACGAGAGGCGGGGGAGTGCGAACGCGATGAACACGCCGTCTGTCGGGCGCACCCGGGAAGGGGTGCTGTATGCCCTGGCCTGCTATGGGGCCTGGGGGCTGTTTCCCGCCTTCTGGAAGCTGGTGGCGACCGTGCCGCCGGCCGAGGTGCTGGCTCACCGCATCCTGTGGTCGCTGCTGGTGGTGGCGGCGACGCTGGCCTGGCAGCGGCGGGGGAGCGAGGTGCTGGTCCTGTTCGGGCGGCGGCGCACCCTGCTGGTGCTGTGCGGCACCACCCTCTGCGTCAGCTTCAACTGGCTGGTGTTCATCGCCGCCGTCGCCGACGGGCACGTATTGCAGGCCAGCCTGGGCTATTTCCTCAATCCGCTGGTCAATGTCGCCCTCGGCGTGCTGGTGCTGAAGGAACGGTTGCGGCCGTTGCAATGGCTGGCGGTGACCATCGCCGCCGCCGGCATCGCCGGGCCGGTGCTGGGCGGTGGCGCGGTGCCGTGGACGGCGATCGCGCTGGCGCTGTCGTTCGGAGTCTACGGGCTGTTGCGCAAGCGGCTGCCGGCGGTGGCGCCGCTGGCCGGGCTGGCGGTCGAGACCGGGCTGGTGGCGCCGCTGGCGTTGGGCTACCTGATTTTCTGCGCCGCCGGGGGCGCGCCGGTGTTCGGCGGCGATACCGGGGTGGCGCTGGCGCTGATCGCCGGTGGGCCGGTCACCGCCCTGCCGCTGCTGTGGTTCGCGGCGGCGGCGTTGCGGTTGCGCTATTCGACCCTCGGCTTCTTCCAGTATGTCGCCCCCACCGGCCATTTCCTGCTGGCGGTGCTGGCCTTCGGCGAAAGCCCGACCCCGGCCACCCTGATCACCTTCGCCTGCATCTGGGCGGCGATCCTGCTCTACAGCCTCGACGCCTGGCGGCAGACCCGTCAGCCGCCGAGCACCGCCACCGGGTAACGCCGGATCCAGCCATCGACGGTGACCAGGGTCATTCCCTCGTGCTGGGCCTGGGCGATCAGCATCCGGTCGAACGGGTCATGATGCAGCGGTGGCAAGGCGCCGGCCCGTTCGGCATGGGCGACGATGATCGGCAGCGGGGTGAAGTCGGCCTGTTCCAGGATCGCCGCGATCCCCTCGGCGGGGAAATCCAGCCGCCCGAGGGCGCGTTTGATGGCGATTTCCCAGATGCTGGCGGCACTGACGAACGCCTCGTTGCCGGAATCGGCGATGGCGTCCCGGGCCAGGGCCGGCAACGCCGGCGCGTCGTCCAGCCATCACAGCAGGATGTGGGTGTCGAGCAGCAGCCTCATCCGTCCTCGCCACGGAAGGCGCGGGCGGTTTCGTCCGGGAGGGGGGCGTCGAAATCGGGGCTGATGACGATCCGCCCCCGCAACAGGCCAGGAACGCGGGCGGGAGCGGCGGCGCGCAACGGCACCAGCCGGGCCATCGGCTGCCCGGCCTTGGCGATGACGATTTCCTCTCCGGCAGCGGCACGCTCGACCAGCTGCGACAGGGAGGTCTGGGCCTCGGGAAGATTGATCGCCGTCGCCATTTTCCGCCTCCGCGATCCACAACCGCCCCGATCATCCCCGCCACGGCGGTTTTGGTCAACCCATCGACGGGGTCCAGGGGCCTTCCGGCCCCTGGCGGGTGCGGGCGGAGCCCGCGTGCGGGTGCTGGCAGAGCCCGCATCAGGGCACCGGATGACCGTTGTCGTCAAGCTGCCCCAGACTATCCTCCGACCACCCCCCGCCCAGCGCCCGGATCAGCGAGACGTTGGTGGTCAGGCGGTCGCGCTGGATCTGCAACGCGGTTTCCTCGTTCGACAGCGCGGTGGCCTGGGCGGTGACCACCGTGGTGTAGGTGGTGGTGCCGGCGCGGTATTCGTTGAGGGTGATCCGCACCGCCTCGCGGGCGGCCTCGACCGCCTCGGCCTGGGCGCGGGCCTGATCGGCGAGCAGGCGCAGGCCGGACAGCCCGTCCTCGACGTCCTGGAACGCCGCCAGCACGGTCTGGCGGTAGGTGGCCACCGCCTGATCGTAGGCGGCGCGGGCGGCCTCGA
The DNA here is from genome assembly GCA_039804805.1 of Pseudomonadota bacterium. GTDB lineage: Bacteria > Pseudomonadota > Alphaproteobacteria > Rhodospirillales > Magnetospirillaceae > Phaeospirillum. The sequence goes on along the minus strand of JBDLVO010000318.1, from coordinate 5,292 downwards.
CCGCGCCGCCGCGCTTGCCGCCGTCGATCAGGGTTTCGGTGCCGCTGGCGGCGAACGACCACATTTGGTTGGCGAGAGCGAACATCGGCCCGCTGCCGCCGGCATAGCCGAAACTGGCCGACAGGGTGATGTCGGGGAAATAAGCGGCGGTCTGCACCCCGATCAGGGCGTTCTGTTCCTGGATCGTGCGTTCGGCCTGGGCGATGTCGGGGCGGCGCTGGAGCAGGGTCGAGGGCAGGGCGACCGGCACTTCCGGCACCGTCTCGGGCAGCGGGGCGGGGGGGATGGTCAGTTCGGCCGGGGCCGCGCCGATCAGCAGGGCGATGGCGTGTTCGTACTGGGCGCGGGCGATGCCGGCGGCGATCAGGCTGGCCTGGGTGGTCTTGAGCTGGGTCTCGGCGGTGATCACGTCGGCGCGCGACACCACCCCCACCGTGTACTGGTTGCGGGTGATGGTCAGGCTGCGCTGGTAGGCCTCGACCGTCTCGGTCAGCAGCCGGGTCAGCGCGTCCTGATAGCGCAGTTCGAAATAATCGGTGGCGAGTTCGGCCTGGGCCGACAGCCGGGTGGCGGCCAGTTCGGCGGCCGAGGCCTCGGCGGCGGCCTGATTGCTTTCGACCTGACGGCGGACCTTGCCCCACAGATCGAGTTCCCACGACAGATCGCCCTCGACCGAAGGCGTGGTGGTGATCTTGCCGGAGGCGCGCTGGCGGGTGCCCGAGCCGGTGACGCCGAGGGTCGGGTAATAGCTGGCGCGGGCCTCGCGGGTCAGCGCCCGGGCCTGACGGTAGGCCGCCTCGTATGCCCGCAGATTCTGGTTGCCGATGTCGATGCGGGCTTCGAGCTGGTCGAGCAGCGGATCGCGGTAGATCCCCCACCACGCGCCACGGTCGATCGCGTCGGCGGGGCGGGCCGGGCTCCAGCCCTGAAGCTCCTTGAACGCGGCCGGGGTGGGGGCAAGCGGGCGCTCGTAATCGGGGCCGACGGCGCAGCCGGCGAGCAGGGGCAGGGTACAGAACAGCAGGCGGAGGGCAGGGCGCATCAGACGGGTCCGGGCAAGGCGGCGGCCGGCTGGGGACGCCGGCGCAGCCGGTCGAGCAGCAGGTAGACCACCGGGGTGGTGTAAAGGGTCAGCACCTGACTGACCAGCAGGCCGCCGATGATGGCGATGCCGAGCGGCCGGCGCAGCTCGGCGCCGGTGCCGGTGTCGATCACCAGCGGCACCGCCCCGAGCAGGGCGGCGAAGGTGGTCATCAGGATCGGCCGCAGCCGCAGCCGGCAGGCCGCGCGGATCGCGGTCACCGGATCGAGGCCGTCGCGGCGTTCGGCGGTCAGGGCGAAGTCGATCATCATGATCGCGTTCTTCTTGACGATGCCGATCAGCAGCAGCACCCCGATCATCGCGATGATGGTGAACTCGGCCCCGCAGGCGAGCAGGGCCAGGATCGCCCCGATTCCGGCCGGCGGCAGGGTCGAGAGGATGGTCAGCGGGTGGATCCAGCTTTCGTAGAGGATGCCGAGCACGACATAGACCACCGCCAGCGCGGCCAGGATCAGCAGGATTTCCTGTTTCAGCACCCCCTGGGCGGCGGCGGCGGTGCCGGCGAAGCCGCCATGCAGGGTGGCGGGCAGGCCGATCGCCGCCTCGGCGGTCTGGATCGCCCCCAGCGCGTCGGCGAGGCTGGCGCCCTCGGTCAGGTTGAACGACAGGGTGGTGGCGGGGAAGCCGTCCTGGTGGCGCACCTGGGCCGGGGCGCGGCCCTGGCTGAACCGGGCGATCGCGGCGAGCGGGATCATCGTCTCCGCCGTGGTCGAGATCGCGCTGCCGCTGGAGGTCTGGCGGGTGCCGATGGCGATGCTGTTCGAACTCTGGTTGGCGTAGGCCTTGCTGGAACTCGAACTGCCGGAGGTGGTGGTACCGGCGAAGCCGGTCGCCGCCGCGCCGCTGGCGGTGACCCCCGAGGTGCTGAGATGGATCAGCCGCAGGCTGTCCGGGTGTTCGAGATCCTTGGGATCGATCTCCATCACCACATGATACTGGTTGCGGTCCTTGAACAGGGTCGAAACCTGGCGCTGGCCGAAGGCGTCGTAGAGGGTCTGGTCGATCACCCCGGGGGTCAGGCCGAAACGGGCGGCGCTCTGGCGGTCGATCTCGACCCGGGCGGTCAGGCCGCCTTCCTGCTGGTCGGCATAGACGTCGGCGATGATCGGGTTGTGCTTCAGCTCGGCCACCAGCTTGGTCGCCCATTGCTGCAACTCGGTCGGGTCCTCGCCCTTCAGGGTGTACTGGAACTGGCCGAAGGTGGAGCGGCCGCCGACGAACAGATCCTGCATCGGGAACATCATCGCCTGGGCGCCGGGAATGCTGGCCAGCTTCGGCCGCAGCCGGTTCATCACCGCCACCGCGCCGTCGCGCTCGTCGCGGGGCTTGAGGGTGATGAACAGGTTGGCGCTGTTGGTGCCGCGCCCGCCGGTGAAGCCGACCACCGCCGCCACCGCCGGGTCGGTGGCGATGATCGCCTGGGCCTGGCGCAGCTTGTCCTTCATCGCCTGGAACGAGATGTCCTGGTCGGCCTGGATCCCCCCCATCAGCAGGCCGTTGTCCTGCTGGGGGAACAATCCCTTCGGCACCACCACGAACAAAGCGACGTTGAGGGCGATGGTGACCAGCAGGATCGCCAGCACCTTGCCCTGATGGTTCATCACCCAGTCGAGCGAACGGACATAGCCGGCCTGGGTGGCGGTGAAGGCCGCCTCCAGGGCGCGGGCGACCCGGTTGGTGGGGCGGGTGCCGTGATCCTCGGGCAGGACGTGGGCGCACAAGGCGGCGGTGGCGGTCAGCGACACCGCCAGCGAGATCAGGATCGCCAGCGACAGCACCGCGGCGAATTCCTGGAACAGCCGCCCGGCCAGCCCGCCCATCAGCAGGATCGGCAGGAACACCGCCACCAGCGACAGGCTCATCGACACCACGGTGAAGGCGACCTCGCGCACCCCCTCGATCGCCGCCTCCCGCCGGCTTTTGCCCTGCTCCATCAGCCGGGTGACGTTCTCCAGCACGACGATGGCGTCATCGACGATGAACCCGGTGGCGACGGTCAGCGCCATCAGCGACAGGTTGTCGAGGCTGTAGCCGAGCAGATACATCGCGGCGAAGGTGCCGACGATCGATACCGGCAGGGCGATGGTCGGGATCAGGGTGGCGCGCGCGCTGCGCAGGAACGCCCACACCACCAGCACCACCAGGATCACCGACAGCAGCAGGGTGCGCTCGGTGTCGGCCAGCGAGGCGCGGATGGTGGTGCTGCGGTCGCCCGCCACCGTCATCGTCACGTCGGCGGGCAAGGCGGCGGCGAATTGCGGCAGCAGCGCCTTGGCCCGGTCGACCGTCTCGATGATGTTGGCCCCGGCCTGCTTGAACACCAGCATCGACACCGAGGGGGTGCCGTCGACATAGCCCTGGTTGCGGATGTCCTCGACCGAATCGACGATCTCGGCGACGTCGTCGAGCCGCACCGGCCGGCCGTCGCGCAGGGCGATCACCAGCCCGCGATAATCCTCGGCGTGATGGACCTGATCGTTGGCGTAAAGCTGCCAGCGCAGCGGACCCTGCTCGACCACCCCCTTCGGGCTGTTGGCGTTGGCCCCGGACAAGGCGGCGCGGACGTCCTCCAGCGCGATGCCGTAGCGGAACAGCGCCGGGGCCGACAGCTCGACCCGCACCGCCGGCAGCGAACTGCCGACGATCTGGACGTTGCCGACCCCCTCGACCTGGGCGAGGCGCTGGGCGATCACGCTGTCGGCGATGTCGTAGAGCGGCCCCTGGCCGCGCTGGCGCGACGACAGGGCGACGATCAGCACCGGGGCGTCGGCCGGATTGAAATTGTGGTAGGTCGGGTTGGCCCTGAGCGCGGTCGGCAGGTCGGCATGGGCGGCCTCGATCGCCGCCAGCACGTCGCGCGCCGCCCCGGTCACCGCGCGGTCGAGGTCGAACTGCAAGGTCACCGAGGTCGAGCCGGTACTGCTCTCCGAGGTGATCTCGGTCAGCCCGGCGATGCGGCCGAGGGCGCGTTCGAGCGGCGAGGCCACCGTCGCCGCCATCGTCTCCGGGCTGGCCCCGGCCATCTGCGCCTGGACCCGGATGGTGGGGAAATCGACCTTCGGCAGCGGCGCCACCGGCAGGTGGAAGAAGGCGAACAGCCCGGCCAGCACCACCCCCAGCGTCAGCAGGGTGGTGGCGACCGGCCGCCGGATGAACAAGGCGGGCAGGTTCATGACCGGCCCCCGCGGATCCGCCGTCCCAGCGCGTCGAAGGCGAGATAGACCACCGGGGTGGTGAACAGGGTCAGCGCCTGACTGACCAGCAGGCCGCCGATGATGGCGATGCCGAGCGGCTGGCGCAGTTCGCTGCCGGTGCCGCTGCCCAGCATCAGCGGCAGGGCGGCGAACAAAGCGGCGAAGGTGGTCATCAGGATCGGGCGGAAGCGCAGCAGGCAGGCCTGCCGGATCGCCTCCAGCGGGGGCAGGCCCTCCTGGCGTTCGGCGGCGAGGGCGAAATCGATCATCATGATCGCGTTCTTCTTGACCAGCCCGATCAGCAGCACGATGCCGATCACCGCCACCACGTCAAGCTCGGCCCCGGCCAGCCTGAGCGCCAGCAGGGCGCCGACCGAGGCCGAGGGCAGGGTGGACAGGATCGTCAGCGGGTGGATGAAGCTCTCGTAGAGGGTGCCGAGCACGATGTACATCGCGAGAATCGCGGCGATCACCAGCGCCAGTTCGTTGGTCAGCGACGAGCGGTAGGCCTCGGCCGAGCCCTGATAGGCGAGCTGGAGGTCGGCGGGCAAAGCGAGTCCGGCGCGGGCCCGCTCGATCGCCGCGATCCCCTCGCCCAGCGCCACCCCGGGGGCGAGGTTGAACGACACCGTCGCCGCCGGGAACTGGGCGAGATGGCCGACCACCAGCGGGATCGGCCGTTCCTCGATCCGCACCAGACTGGACAGCGCCACCTGCCCGCTGTCGCCGGTGCTGGTCGAGAGGTGGATCGCGTCGAGCGCCGAGCGGTCGCGGGCGATCGCCGGATCGGCCTCCAGGATCACCCGGTACTGGTTGGTCTGGGTGAAGATGGTCGAGATGATCCGCTGGCCGAACGAATCGTAGAGGGCGTTGTCGATCGCCGCCGGGGTGACGCCGTAGCGGGCGGCGCTGGCGCGGTCGATGTCGAGATAAAGCGCCCGCCCGTCGGCCTGACGGTCGCTGCCGACGTCGCGCAGCTCGGGCAGGGCGGCGAGG
>JBDLVO010000317.1:0-2595 GCA_039804805.1 Pseudomonadota bacterium | reverse complement strand
GGTCTCCCGCTCGATGGCGTCGATGCGCGCCACATCGAACTGCGCCTTGCCGCCCTTCTCCCAGATGGCGCGGGCCGATTCCTTCGGGATGACGCCCAGCTCGGCCATGGCATCGCAGGCGTGGGCCTCGATCTCGAACCAGATGCGGAAGCGGTTGGCGGGCTCCCAGATGCGGGCCATCTCGGGGCGGCTGTAACGCGGAATCATGACAACCTCGGGCTTGGAGAAACGAAGGAAACGGGGAAAACGGGCCTCAGCGCGGCAGATCGGCGACGAACCGGCCGGCGGCGACCGCCTGCTGATCGTCGTGCAGCCGCCGCGACAGCGGCGCCTCGGGCGCGACGGCGCCCCACTGATCGTAATGGACCAACTGGTCGAGCGCCAGCCGCGGCCGCCAGCCGGCGGCCTCCAGCTCGGGCACGGGATGATAGCCGCGCACCCGGCCGATGCACAGATAGGCCACCGGGACGATCGCCTCGGGGATGCCGAGCGCCTGCTGCACCGCCCGATTGTCGAAGATGCTGACCCAGCCGACCCCCAGCCCCTCGGCACGGGCGGCCAGCCAAAGGTTCTGCACCGCGCAGACCGAGCTGAACAGGTCCATCTCGGGGATGTGGGTGCGGCCGATCACCACCGGCCCGGCACGGTCGCGGTCGCAGGTGATGCAGAGATTGACCGGGGCGTCGAGGATCCCCTCCAGCTTGAGGCCGCGATAGACCGCGCGCGGGCCTTCGGGGAACATCAGCGCCGCCTCGGCATGGGCGCGATCGAAGGCGTCATGCACCCGCTGCCGCACCGCGCGGTCGCGCACCAGCACGAAGCTCCACGGCTGCATGTAGCCGACCGAGGGGGCGTGATGGGCGGCGATCAGCAGCCGGCTCAGCACCGCGTCCGGCAGCGGGTCGGGCAGGAACTCGCCCCGGACGTCGCGCCGGGTCAGGATCGCACGATAGACCCCGTCACGCTCGGCGGCGGGCAGCGGATCGGCGGGCAACAGGGGACGGTCGGTGTCCATCGGCGGACGCTCCCGGTAAGACGGCGGAAGCCCGGACTTATAGTCGATTCCCGCCGCCGCCGTCATCCCCTCCGCAACGATGGCCGTTTCGTCCGCTTTCCTTACCAAAATATCATCTTGCCGACACGGTTCGGTAACCCGGCCGGCGGCATAGTTTTCACATCAAGTTTCGTTGCTCGGATGGTCCCCCGACCCGAAACAGCCATGGTCCTCCCTCCGGCCGCGGATCCCCCTCCCGGCCAAGCGCACAAAGCCCCCGCACCCTCCCCCCTGGTGCGGGGGTTTTGCGTTATGGGCGGGCTCTGCCCGCACCCGCGAGGCAGCCAGCGGCCCCTGGACCTGCTTCGATGGTCGTCTTGACGAAAAACGGGGTGTTTGCGGGCCGAGCCCGCAAGCGGGTGCGGGCGGCAGCCCGCTCGCGCAGCGAAACCGCCCGGCTGGAAGCCAGCCGGGCGGGAAAGATCAATCGACCAGTTCGGGTTCGGCCGCCTTTTCCGGCCCGCTGGCGGCGGAGGCGATGTCGAAGGTCAGGCTGTTGTCGGGCCCGAGGCCGATCCGCACCGTGCCGCCCTTGGCGAGCCGGCCGAACAGCAATTCCTCGGCCAGCGGCTTCTTGATGTACTCCTGGATCACCCGGGACAGCGGGCGGGCGCCGAAATTGTGGTCGTAGCCCTTCCTGGCCAGCCAGGCGCGGGCCTCGTCGCTCAGCTCGATGGTGACGTCGCGGTCGCCGAGCTGGGTTTCGAGCTGCATCACGAACTTGTCGACCACCCGGCTGACCACTTCGGGCGACAGGTTGGCGAACGGGATCACCGCGTCGAGCCGGTTGCGGAATTCCGGGGTGAACAGCCGGTTGATCGCCTCGGTGTCGTCGCCCTGGCGGGTTTCGCGGCCGAAGCCGACCGCCGCCTTGGCCAGATCGGCCGCCCCGGCATTGGTGGTCATGATCAGGATCACGTTGCGGAAATCGATCGCCTTGCCGTTATGGTCGGTCAGGCGGCCATGGTCCATCACCTGGAGCAGGATGTTGAACAGGTCGGGATGGGCCTTCTCGATCTCGTCGAGCAGCAACACGCAATGGGGATGCTGATCGACCGCATCGGTCAGCAGGCCGCCCTGGTCGAAGCCGACATAGCCGGGCGGCGCGCCGATCAGGCGGGACACCGCGTGACGCTCCATGTATTCCGACATGTCGAACCGGGTCAGCTCGATGCCGAGGATGCGGGCGAGCTGGCGGGCGACCTCGGTCTTGCCGACGCCGGTCGGGCCGCTGAACAGATAGCTGCCGATCGGCTTGTCGGGCTCGCGCAGGCCGGCGCGGGCCAGCTTGATCGCCGAGGCCAGCGCCTCGATCGCCTTGTCCTGGCCGAACACCAGGGTCTTGAGGTCGCGGTCGAGCGAGCGCAGCGCCTCCATGTCGTCGAGCGACACCGATTTGGGCGGGATGCGGGCGATCTTGGCGACGATCTCCTCGACGTCGTGGACGGTGACCTTCTTGCGCCGCTTGGATTCGGGCAGCAGCATGCGCGAGGCGCCGACCTCGTCGATCACGTCGATCGCCTTGTCGGGCAGCTTGCGGT
>JBDLVO010000316.1:0-11692 GCA_039804805.1 Pseudomonadota bacterium | reverse complement strand
CGGCGGGCCGGAAGCCCGCCGCCCGGGGGCGTCAGGCGACGGTGACGTAGCGGTCGCCGCGCGCCTTGCAGACCGGACAGCTGTCCGGATGGTCGCCGATCACGGTGTGACCGCAATGCGGGCAGATCCACACCGTCTCGGCGGCGAGATCCTTGCCGGCGGCGATTGCCGCCAGGGCGGCCTGGAACAGGCCGTGATGGATCTTCTCGACCTCCATCGCATGCTTGAGCGACAGCAGGGCGGCGCGGGCGCCCTCGGCTTCGGCGGTGGCGACGAAGGCGGGATACATTTCCTCGAATTCGTGGCGTTCGCCCTCGATCGCCTCGCGCAGATTGTCGGCGGTGGTGTTGACCCCGCCCATCGCCCGCAGATGGGCGTGGGCATGGACCGTCTCGGCCTCGGCGACGGCGCGGAACAGCTTGGCCACGCCGAGGAAGCCCTCCTTGGCGGCGGCGTCGGCGAAGGCGAGATATTTGCGGTTGGCCTGGCTTTCTCCGGCGAAAGCGGCGGCGAGATCATCCTGGGTGGTCATGAAATCCGGTCTCCTTGGGGGTGAAAAAGCGGGGCGGTGGCCCCGGGGGGGGACGGTCACTCGACGCAATCGTAGGTGACCTTGGCCAGATCGGGATTGAGGCTGCTGACCCGGGCCTTGCGTCCGGCCCAGCCGCAGATTTCGTCGGCTTTCTTGAGGGCGCGGACCTCGCTCGATCCGTCGTAGCTGATCACGCCGCCACGGTCGTTGGCCCATTCCACCTTGGGGTCGCTGCTGCATCCGGCCAGCAGCGTTGCCGCCACGGCCATCCCGAGGGCGAAGGAAGTACGCATCGGATCGTTCTCCGCATTGCCAGTCCGGGAGGGTAGCCTACCCCGCGCGCGCCTTGCTGTCACCGGGATGACGGCGCTCTCCGCCGCCGCTATCATCCGACCTTTCCCCCCTTTGCACGAGGAGTTCCCAGGATGGCCGAAGCCAACCAGGATCTGATCAGCGCCGGCAACATCGCCAAGGCGCTGGGTGTGTCGGACGCCCGGGTCAAGAAGGCGATCAAGACGCTGGCGCTGGAGCCGGCGGCGAAGCGCGGCGTCTGCGCCTTCTACGACCAGGGCGCGGTGGAGCGGATCAAGGCGGCGCTGGCCGAAGCCTGAACGCTTCCCTTCCCCCCCAACCCCCCGAAAAAAAAGGGGGGTTTGGGGCTCCGCCCCAAGCGGGTGCGGGCGGCAGCCCGCTTAACGATCCTCGGGACGCGGCATGCGCTGGATCGCCATCAGCAGGCCGGGATCGCCGACGAAGCTGTGGCTGCCGCAATGGGTCAGCCGGCTGCGCAGAGAGGCCCAGATCTCGCCGCCGAGGTCGCGCCAGCGCTTGCACAGGGCGTAATCCTCGCTGAGATAGGTGCCGCTGTCGGGATCGATGATCGGATCGAACAGGGCATAACCCGAACTGTCGCCGAGATCGCCCCGGCTGGCGCGGACGTCGCTGAGGGCGAAGCGCAGTTGGGGATGGGCGGCGATCAGCCGGGTCACCGCGGCGCGGGTCAGCATCATGAAGCCGCCGCCGAGGGCGCGCACCCGCATCATCTCGCCCTCGACCGGGGCCGGGCGCTGGTCGAGGAACTCGACCACGTAATTGAGGGCGTTGGCCTCGATGTCGGGGATGCCGTCGCGGGCCATCTCGCCGATCAGGTCCCAGTTGAGCTTCTTCAGCGGATAGAGCGCGCCGCAGAAATCCTTGCCGGCGGCGAGCAGGGCGAACACCTGATCGGGCTCGAAGCCGATATCGGCATCGACGAACAACAGGTGGCTGGCGTCGGGGATTTCGAGGAAGCGCTGGACCAGATTGGCGCGGGCGCGCGGGATCAGGGCGTCGCCGCCGAGCAGGCTGAACGACAGCGGCAGCCCCCGGTCGATGCAGGCGCGCTGCAACTTGATCAGCGACAGAGCGAAATGGGTGGTGACCTGACCGCCATAACAGGGGGCGGCAACGAACAGGTGCGACGGACGGTCGGAGGGGGCGGGCATGCCGGGCCTTTCGCGGCGGAGGATCAGACGGCGGCGAAGGCGTCGAGCGCCTGCGACAGCGCCGCCAGCGGTTCGCTCCACTCGCCGCGCCGCCGCTGGCGGAACAGACGCAGGCTGGGGTACCACGGGCTGTCGGTGCGTTCGAGCATCCAGCGCCAGTCGGGGGCGAACGGCAACAGCAGCCACACCGGCTTGCCCAGCGCCCCGGCGAGGTGGGCGACGGCGGTATCGACCGCGATCACCAGATCGAGCCCGGCGACCGCGGCGGCGGTGGCGGCGAAATCGGTCAGGGTGGGGCCGAGATCGTCGAGAGTCGCCGCCGCGCCGTCGAGCAGGGCGCGGTCGCCGTCGCGCAACTGGCGTTGCAGCGAGAACAGCCGCAGCCCGGGACGGCTGGCGGCGGCCAGCAGCGTCGCCGCCGGCAGCGAGCGCTGGGCGTCGGCGGGGTGGTCGGGGCTGCCGGCCCACACCAGCCCGACCGCCTTGCCCGGCCCGGCCAGCCGGCGCGCCCAGGCGGCGGCCTCGTCGGGATCGGGCGACAGGTAGGGCATCTCGGCCGGGATCGCCGCCTCGCGATCGACGTAGAGGCCGGGCAGGCTCATCAGCGGCAACTGACAATCATAGGGGGGCAGGGGGGTGCCGAACGGGATCACCTCGGCCGGTTCGGGCCGGCGCCGGGCCAGCCGCACCAGCGGCGGGGGCAGTTCGAGCAGGATCCGTCCGCCGGCGGCGGCGACCCGGGGCAGGAAACGCAACGCCAGGATCAGGTCGCCCAGCCCCTGCTCGGTGTGCAGCAGCAGGGTGCGGCCGTGCAGCGGGCCGCCGTCCCAGCGCGGCCGGCTGAACGCGGCGCGGTGCAGCACCGGGGCGGGGGCGAGCAGCCGGGCCTCGTATTCGCGCCAGCCGGTGGCGAAATCGCCTTTCAGCAGGGCGATCTGCGACAGGTTGAAATGGGCCTCCGGGCTGTCCGGCACCAGTGCCAGCGCCGCCGTCAGGCAGTCCTCGGCGCGGTCGAGCCGGCCGAGGTCGCGCCACGACACCGCGAGGTTGACCAGGGCGTTCCAGTAATCGGGCTGGAGTTCGAGGGTGCGCTGATAGGCGGCGACCGAGTCCTCGATCGCGCCGCGCTGGCGCAGCGAATTGCCCAGGTTGAACTGGGCCATCACCAGATCGGGGCGGTGTTGCAGCGCGGCGCGGAAGCATTCCTCGGCCTCGGCGCTCGCGCCGTCGCGGCTCAGTTGGGTGCCGAGGTCGTTCCAGGCCAAGGCGTGGGCGGGGTTGAGCGCCAGTTCGCGCCGCAGCGCCGCCTCGGCCTCGCCGTGCCGGCCGAGCGCGTCGTAGCAGAGGGCGAGGTTGAACTGGATTTCCGGCTGGTCGGGAGCCAGCAGCGCGGCGGTTTCGAGCAGGGCGACCGCCTCGTCGTGATGGCCGCGACGGCGGGCGACGAAGCCGAGGGTCATCAGCCCGGTCAGGTTCTTCTCGTCCAGCGCCAGCAGCTTGCGGGCGGCGTCGGCCGCCGGGTCGAACTGGTCGGTTTCAAGGCCGAGCACGGCGGCCAGGGTCAGGGCATCGCGGTCGTCGGGGTGGCGGTCGAGCACCATCCCGCACAGCCGCCGCGCCTCGTCGCGGCGGTTCTGGCCGCGCAGGATCAGGGCGGCGGCCAGCACTTTCTGGGGAAGCGACGGTTCCTGGGGAGAGGGGTCCATTGGGCATCCACGCGACAGACGGGGCCGGTCCGGCGGGCGGACAGCCATCGGGCCACCCTAGTCCGGATTCATTTATTTTTAGTGTCCGGCGATCTTGACAGCGGGCGTGGCGCCGCGCCAGGATCCGGTTGACTGAACATGTTCAGTGAACGTGTTCTCATCCCTCTGCGGGAGCGACCGGTGCCGAGGCTGCCTCTCAGCGAGCAGGAACGCGATCAGGTGCGTGGCCGGATTCTCGCCGCCGCCCGCGAGCTGGTCGAACGGCTGGGGGCGGACCGGCTGTCGATGCGGGCGATCGGGGCGCGGGTCGGGCTGACCGCCTCGGCGCTCTACGCCTATTTCCCGGCCAAGCAGGACCTGCTGCGGGCGCTGTGGCAGGGGGCGATCGACGATCTCGACGCCCGCTTCCGCGCCCTGTCGGCGGCCGAGCCCGATCCGCTGGCGGCGCTGGCGGCGCTGGCGCGGGCCTATGCCGGCTTCGCCCTCGAGGATCCGGTGCGGTTCCGCCTGCTGTTCTTCACCCCGGCCCCGCCCGGAGCGATCGACGACGAGGACGGCCAGCCGCCGCAAAGCCGGATCGGCTACGCCATCGCCCGCGAACGGGTGGTCGAGGCGATCGATCGCGGCCTGCTCCGCCTCGGCGACGCCGATCTGGTGTGCCAGACCCTGTGGTCGGCGCTGCATGGGGTGGTGGCGCTGGCCAACGCCCCGACCGACTTCCCGTTCCAGTCGCCGTGGCGGCTGGTCGAAACCATGATCGCCACCGTGTTGCGCGGCCTCAGCCGCGCCCCCCTGCCAGGAGAGTCCCGATGACCGCTGCCGTTCGTACCCCGGGCCGGTGGCGGGCCGGCGCCGCCGCCGGGCTGGCCCTGGCGCTGCTGGCCGGCTGCGACGAGCCCAAGCCGCCGGCGGAACCCGCGCTGCGGCCGGTGCGGGCCGAGCCGGCGCGGGCGGTGGCGGTGCAGGATTTCCCCGCTCTGGTCGGCGAGGTCCGGCCCCATTTCGAAAGCGATCTCGGCTTCAAGGTGGCGGGCCGGGTGGCGTGGCGGCTCAACCGGCTCGGCGCGGTGGTGCGGCGCGACGAGGTGGTGGCCCGGCTCGACGAGCAGGACCAGCGCAATCAACTCGCCACCGCCCAGGCCGATCTCGCCTCGGCCCGCGCCGGGCTGGCCCAGGCGGCGTCCGAGGAAAAGCGCCAGAACACCCTGCGCAATGACGGCTGGGTGTCCCAGGCCCGCTACGAATCCGCGCTTCAGGCCCGCGACAGCGCCGCCGCCCAGGTGCGCGCCGCCGGCGCCCGGCTCAAGCTGGCCCAGGATCAGCTCGGCTACACCCAGTTGCGCGCCCCGGCCGACGGGGTGATCACCGCGCTGGGGGCCGAGGCCGGGCAGGTGGTCGGCGCCGGGCAGATGGTGCTGCGGCTGGCCCGGCCCGAGCGTCGCGACGCGGTGTTCGCCCTGGCGGAAAACCGGCTGGCCGAGTTGCCGCCCGACGCCCCGGTCGAGATCGCTCTGCTCGACGATCCGTCGGTGCGCAGCGCCGGCACCGTCACCGAAATCGCCCCCAGCGCCGATCCGGCCACCCGCACCTATGCGATCAAGGTCGCCCTGCCCGACGATGCCGAGGCGCTGCGCTTCGGCATGTCGGTGGTCGGGCGGATCCAGACCGGGGCGCGGCGGGTGATCGCGCTGCCGGCGGCGGCGCTGTTCCAGCAGAACGGCCAGCCGGCGGTGTGGGTGGTCGATCCGGCCAGCCGCGCCGTCGCCCTGGTCCCGGTCGGCGAGGTGCGGATCGAATCCGGCCGGCTGCTGATCGGCGACGGGCTGGCGGAGGGGGCGCTGGTGGTCACCGCCGGGGTGCAGACCCTGGTGCCGGGGCAGAAGGTCCGTCTGCTCGACGCGCCGGCGGCCGCGACCTCGGCGCCGGCGGGGGGAGCGGGGCGATGAAGGGCCTCAACCTGTCCGACTGGGCGCTGCGCCACCGCTCGCTGACGATCTATCTGATGCTGGTCTGCGCGGTGGCCGGCACCCTGGCCTTCCTCGACCTCGGCCGCGACGAGGATCCGCCCTTCACCATCAAGGTGATGGTGGTCAAGACCCTGTGGCCGGGGGCGACCATCGACGAGACGGTCAATCAGGTTACCGACCGGATCGAGAAGAAGCTCGAGGAAACCCCCTCGCTCGATTACCTGCGCAGCTACACCACCGCCGGCGAATCGGTGGTGTTCGTCACCCTCAAGGACACCACCCCGCCCGCGCAGGTGGCCGATCTGTGGTACCAGGTCCGCAAGAAGACCGGCGACATCGCCCATTCCCTGCCCCAGGGGGTGCAGGGGCCGTTCTTCGACGACGAGTTCGGCGACACCTTCGGGGTGATCTACGCCTTCACCGCCGACGGCTTCAGCTATCGCGATCTGCGCGATTACGTCGAGGGGGTGCGGGCCGAGCTGCTGCGCCTGCCCGACATCGGCAAGATCACCCTGATCGGGGGGCAGGACGAGCGGGTCACCCTGTCGTTTTCGACCCGCAAGCTGGCCAATCTCGGCGTTTCCCGCGACCAGATCCTCGCCGCGCTGCAAAGCCAGAACGCGGTGGTCCCGGCCGGGGTGATCGATACCGGCGGCGAGAAGGTGCTGGTGCGGGTCAGCGGCGGCTTCGCCTCGCAGGGGGACGTGGCCGACCTCAACCTGCGGGTCGGCGACCGCTTCCTCCGCCTTGCCGACGTCGCCGGGATCGAGCGCGGCACGGTCGATCCGCCCAGCCCCTCCTATCGGGTCAACGGCAAGCCGGCGATCGGGCTGGCGCTGTCGATGGCCAAGGGCGGCAACAATCTCGCCCTCGGCGAGGCGATCCAGCACCGGATGGCCGAACTCGAACGCGACCGCCCGGTCGGCATCGAGGCGATCCAGGTCGCCAACCAGCCCGAAGTGGTGCGCGCCTCGGTCGATGGCTTCGTCAAATCGCTGATCGAGGCGGTGGCGATCGTGCTGGTGGTCAGCTTCCTCAGCCTCGGCCTGCGCGCCGGCACGGTGGTGGCGCTGTCGATCCCGCTGGTGCTGCTCGCTTCGTTCGTGTTGATGAAGATCACCGGGATCGACCTCCAGCGCGTCTCGCTCGGCGCCCTGATCATCGCCCTCGGCCTGCTGGTCGATGACGCGATGATCACGGTCGAGATGATGGTCAGGAAGCGCGAGGAGGGGCTGTCCCCCCACGAATCCGCCACCTTCGCCTATACCTCGACCGCCTTTCCGATGCTGACCGGCACCCTGGTCACCGTGATCGGTTTCCTGCCGGTCGGCTTCGCCCGCAGTTCCTCGGGGGAGTATTGCTTCTCGCTGTTCGCGGTGGTGGCGATCGCCCTGCTGATTTCCTGGCTGGTGGCGGTGCTGTTCTCGCCGCTGATCGGGGTGGGGCTGCTGCCGAGGACGATGCCGCCGCCGCCCGAAAGCGGGCTGGCCTTCCGCCTCGGCCGCGCCTTCCGCGCCGTGCTGGTGCTGTGCCTGCGCCGCCGCTGGCTGGTGATCGCGGCGACCGCCGGGCTGTTCGCGCTGGCCCTGGTCGGGGCGAAGCATCTCCAGCAGCAATTCTTCCCCCCCTCGGAGCGGCCGGAGATCCTGCTCGACCTGTCGCTGCCGCACAGCGCCTCGATCAAGGCCACCGGCCGGGCGGTCGAGCGGATCGAACGCCGCCTCGCCGCCGATCCCGACGTCGCCCGCTATGCCATCAATGTCGGCAGCGGCGCGGTGCGGTTCTATCTGCCGCTCGACATCCAGCTCGACCATGATTACTTCGCCGAGGCGGTGGTGGTGGCGAAAAGCGTCGCGGTGCGCGATGCCCTGGCGGCGCGGCTGCAACGCGAGCTGTCGGAGGAAATGCCCGAGGCGGTGATCCGCGCCACCCCGCTTGAGCTGGGGCCGCCGGTCGGCTGGCCGCTGAAATACCGCGTCAGCGGCCCCGATCCGCAACAGGTGCGGCGGATCTCCTATGACCTTGCCGCCCTGATCGGCCGCGACGAGGCGACCCGGCTGATCAATTTCGACTGGAACGAGCCGATCAAGACGGTGCGGGTGGCGATCGACCAGGACAAGGCCCGTCTGCTCGGTTTGACCTCGCAGGATCTGGCCCAGGCGCTCGACGCCGCCTTTTCCGGCACCACCCTGACCGTGTTGCGGGATTCGATCTATCTGATCCCGGTTCAGGCCCGCGCCCCGGTCGGCGAGCGCGCCGATCTCGACACCCTGCGCGGGTTGCAGATCTCGCTCGGGCCCAATCGCGCGGTGCCGCTCGGCGAACTGGCCCGGATCGAGACCGGCTTCGAACAGCCGATCCTGTGGCGGCGCCAGCGCCTGCCGACCCTGACGGTCCAGGCCGACCTCACCGGCGGGATCCAGGCCGCCACCGTGGTCAGGCGGCTGGCACCGAAAATCGACGCCTTCGCCGCCGGGCTGCCGGCCGGCTACCACATCGCCACCGGCGGCACGGTCGAGGAAAGCGCCAAGGGTCAGCGCTCGATCGGGGTGGTGATGCCGGTGATGCTGCTGCTGATGCTGACCGTGCTGATGGTCCAGTTGCAGAGCTTTCAGCGGCTGGCGCTGGTGCTCAGCGTCGCCCCGCTCGGCCTGATCGGGGTGGTGGCGGCGCTGCTGCCGACCGGGACGCCGATGGGCTTCGTCGCCATGCTCGGCTGCGTCGCCCTGATCGGGATGATCGTCCGCAATTCGGTGATCCTGGTCGATCAGATCGAACGCAACGTCGCCGACGGGATGGAGCGCTGGGAGGCGGTGATCGAGGCCACCTGCCACCGTCTGCGTCCGATCCTGCTGACGGCGGCGGCGGCGATCCTCGGCATGATCCCGATCGCCTCGGAATCCTTCTGGGGGCCGATGGCCTTCGCCATCATCGGCGGGTTGATGGTGGCGACGGTGCTGACGCTGCTGTTCCTGCCGGCGGCCTATGTCGCCTGGTTCCGTATTCCGGCGCCGAAGGCGTAAAACAAAGCGGGCTCTGCCCGCGCCCGCCAAGGGCCGGAGGGCCCTTGGATCCCGTCGATGGGGCCGGAGGGAGGAAACGATGCAGGTGATCGCGTTCAATGGCAGTCCGCGCAAGGAGTGGAACACCGCCACCCTGCTGGAAGAGGTGTTGGCGGGGGCGGCGTCCCGGGGGGCGGAGGTCGAGATGGTCCATCTTTACGATCTCGACTATCAGGGCTGCGCCAGTTGTTTTGCCTGCAAGACTCGCGCCCATCCGCCCGAGCGGGGCTGCACCCGCCGGGACGGGGTGAGCGAATGGCTGGGGCGGGCCGCTCGCGCCGACGCGCTGGTGCTCGGCTCGCCGATCTATCTCGGCACCGTCACCGGCGAGATGAAGAGCTTCTTCGAGCGGCTGGTGTTTCCCTATCTCGCCTATGACGGCAGCTATTCCTCGCTGTTTCCGCGCCGGATCCGTACCGCCTTCGTCTACACCATGAATCTGGGCGAGGCGGCGATGGTCGAGCGAGGGTATCCGATCCATCTCGACAGCAACGCCCGCTATCTTGGCCGGACGTTCGGCAGTTGCGAGACGCTGTGCAGCACCGACACCTGTCAGTTCGAGGATTACGGCCGGATGGCCGCCGACGGTTTCGACGCCGCCCACAAGCAGCGGCGGCGGGCGGAGCAGTTCCCGAAGGACCGGGCCGCCGCCTTCGCCCTCGGCGTCCGGCTGGCGGCCCCGGCCGGGGAGGGCTGAGGCGGCGGCGCTTCTCCCCGGCGGGGGGCTGCGTTATGGTACCTGCCCCGGGCCGGGGCGAATCGGTCGCCCGCCGCGCGCCGGGGTAAAGAAGGCCTTGTCATGAACATCGAGCCCGGTCAGACGGTGACCGCCCCCCCCGCCACCGACGATCCCGCCAGCCGGGCCGACCTGCCGCCGGCCGGGTGGCGGCTGGGGTGGCTGGCGATCCGGCCGCGCACCCTGACCATGGCGGTGGCGCCGGTTCTGGCCGGCACCGCGTTGGGCTGGTCGGTGGGTGGTCATTTCGACCCGCGCCCGTTCCTCGCCGCGTTGGGCGGGGCGCTGATGATCCAGGCCGGGGCCAATCTCTACAACGATGTCGGCGACGCCCTGCGTGGCGGCGACCAGCCGCTGCGCCAGGGGCCGCCGCGCGTCACCGCGCTGGGCTGGGCCACCCCGGCCCGGGTGCGCGTCGCCGCTTTGGCCTGTTTCGGCCTCGCCTGTCTGTTCGGGCTCTATCTGATCGCGCTGGGGGGCGTGCCGATCCTGCTGCTCGGCCTCGCCTCGCTGGCCGGCGGCTGGTGCTATTCCGGGGGCGCGCGCCCGATCTCCTACGGCCCCTATGGCGAGCTGTTCGTGATCGCCTTCTTCGGTATCGGCGCGGTGGCCGGCAGTGCCTATCTCCAGACCGGCACCCTGCTGGGCTCGGCGGTGCTGGTCGGCCTCGCGCTGGGCGCGGTGGCGGCGGCGGTGCTGATGGCCAACAATTACCGCGACATGGAACCCGACCGCCTGATCGGCCGCCGCACCCTGGCGATCCAACTCGGCCCGCGCCACAGCCGCTTTCTCTACGCGGCGATGGTGCTGGCCCCGTTCGCCCTGCTGGCCGGCCCGACCGGCCCGGCCGGCGGCTGGGTGACGCTGGCGGCGCTGCCGCTGGCGATCGGCCTGATCCGCCGCTTCTTCACCGAGCCGCGCGGCCCGGCCTTCAACCAGATTCTCGGCCTGACCGCCCGGCTGCAATTGGTGATGGCGGCGCTGCTGAGCCTGGGGGTGGTGTTCTGACCCTCCCCCGGGGTGGGGGAGATTTCTTGTCGCAGTGCGGCAAACGGCCTAAACTCGCGCGTCGTCGCATGAGGCCGCCCGCGTGAAATTCTCCCCCCTGACCTATCCGTTCGAATTGCCGCCCGAGCCGGGCCGGCTGATCGAGGTCGCTCCCGGCATTTCCTGGTTCCAGATGCCGCTGCCCTTCGCGCTCGACCACATCAATCTGTGGGCGCTCGACGACGAGGAGGGCGGCCTGACCCTGATCGATTGCGGCGTCGCCGACGCGGTGACCCGGCAATTATGGAGCGCCTTGCTGTCCGGGCCGCTGGCCGGGCGGCCGGTGCGGCGGCTGATCGCCACCCATTTCCATCCCGACCATATCGGACTGGCCGGCTGGCTGGCGGAAAGGCTGTCGGTCGAACTGACCGCCACCCAGGGCGAATGGCTGTTCGCCCGCATGCTGTGGCTGGAGGACAGCCCGGCCTATTACACCAACCAGACCGAGTTCTACCGCCGCCTCGGCCTCGATCCCGCCACCTGCGCCACCATCTCGCGCCGGGGCAACAGTTACCGTCCCCGCATCGATCCGATCCCGGTCCGCTTCAAGGGGGTGGAGGACGGTGCCGTGCTGCGCATCGGCGGGCGCGAGTGGCGGGCGATCGTCACCGCCGGCCATTCCCCCGCCCATCTCAGCCTGTATTGTCCCGAGGCCGGGGTGCTGATCTCGGGCGATCAGGTGCTGCCGCGCATCAGTCCGATCGTCGGAGTCTGGCCGCAACAGCCCGACGAGAACCCGCTGGCGCCGTTCCTCGCCGCGCTGACCCGGCTCGAAGCCCTGCCGGAGGATACCCTGGTGTTGCCGTCGCACGGGCTGCCGTTCCACGGCCTGCATCCGCGTCTCGCCGACCTCGCCGCCCATCATGGCGAACGGCTCGACCGCACCCGTGCCGCGCTTGATCGGCCCGCCACCACCGCCGAGGTGATGCGCAGCCTGTTCCCCCGGGCGATGGATCCCAGCCAGATCGTCTTCGCCGTCGGCGAAACCCTGGCCCATCTCGCTTATCTGGTCGAACGGGGCGAAGTTCACCGCGAAACCGCGGCGGGCGGAGTCTGGCGCTTCTCGCGCGGCGGCGCATAGGCTCCGCGCGGGCTCCCGCCCGCACCCGGCCGGGGCGATGCCCCGGACCCCCTTTTGATACTATTGATAAAAAAACG
>JBDLVO010000315.1:0-3825 GCA_039804805.1 Pseudomonadota bacterium | reverse complement strand
AGCGCAAGGGCCGGTTCGAGCTGGCCAACGGCGGTTCGCTGTTCCTCGACGAGATCGGCGAGATCTCCGCCGGCTTCCAGGCCAAGCTGCTGCGGGTGTTGCAGGAGGGCGAGTTCGAGCGGGTCGGCGGCAGCCGCACCATCAAGGTCGATGTCCGCCTGATCGCCGCCACCAACCGCGACCTCGAAAGCGCGGTGGCCGAGGGCAGCTTCCGCGCCGATCTCTATTACCGCCTCAACGTGGTGCCGATCTTCCTGCCGCCGCTGCGCGAGCGCTCGGGCGATATCCCGCTGCTGGCCAGCTATTTCCTCGACCAGTTCAACCGCGAGAACGGCCGCGAGCTGCGCTTCGCGCCGCAGGCGCTGGCGGTGCTCGGCCACTGTTATTTCCCCGGCAATGTCCGCGAGCTGGAGAACTGCGTCTATCGCACCGCCACCATGACCAAGGGCGACCGGATCGACGAGATCGACCTGCTCTGTCAGCACGACATCTGTCTGTCCTCGACTCTGTGGCACAAGCGCGCCGCCGCCGAGGCCGCCGCGCCGGTGCCGCCGCCGGCGGTGCCGCTGGTGCCGGGCACCGGGCGGGTGTCGGCGCCGATCCCGGTGCCGACCGGGCCGCTGTCGGCCGCGCCCTGTCCCGCCGCCCCCCGCGCCGTCGAGGGGGCGGACGAGGGCGATCCCGATCTGTCCGAGCGCGAGCGGCTGATCCAGGCGATGGAGAAATGCGGCTGGGTCCAGGCCAAGGCCGCCCGGATGCTCGGCCTGACCCCGCGCCAGATCGGCTACGCCCTCAAGAAGCACAATATCGAGGTGCGTCAGCTCTGACCGTCGGGCGGGGTGCAGCAGCAGCGATGGACCAGATGGGCCTGGGCGCGCAGATTGTCCTCCTGGAACCCGATCCAGCGCCGCAGCCAGCGCGCCGGCCAGGACGGTGACAGCGCCAGACCGGCGGCGGCGAGGCGGGGCTCCAGCCCGGCCAGGGTCACCAGCTCAAGATCGTAGCTGAGGTCGAGCCAAAGGCCCCGTCCGCAGGGCCGGGCGACAATCAGCCCGGCCTCGGCCGGCAAGGTTGCGTCGGCGGCGGCCGGGCGGGCCAGTTTCAGCCGGTGGTGGCGGATCAGGGCCGGCATCGCGTGGGCTCTCCGTCGTGGGGGACGATCAGCTTGGTCGGATCGGCCGGCGAAGGCAAGCGCGGGCTCTGCCCGCACCCGCCAAGGGCCGGGGGCCCTTGGATCCCGTGAATCGAAGCCGGTCCAGGAGCCGCTGGCTCCTGGCGGGTGTGGGCGGAGCCCACATTTAAGGTAGGATCGGGAGATGAACGCTCCGCCCCCGCTGCTGCTTGAGGCCCTGGCCCATGAACGGGCCGGCCGTCCCGCCGAGATGGAACGCTGCCTGCGCGCCCTGTTGCGCCAGCAGCCCGATCACCCTGCCGCCTTGTTCGCCCTGGCCCGGCTCGGTTTGCGCTACGGCCATGCCGGCGACGCGCTGACCCTGCTCGACCGGGCGCTGGTCCAGGCACCGACGGCGGCCGAACTGCATCATCTGCGCGGGCACGCTCTGCTCGGACTGGGGCGGCGGGGCGAGGCGCTGGCGGCGCTGACCCGCGCCGCCGATCTCGCTCCCGGCGCGGTCGAGCCGGCGCTCGATCTGGCCCGGTTGCTGAGCGAGGCGGAACGGTTCGAGCCGGCGCTGGCGCGGCTGGCACCGTTGGTCGGCACCGGCGCGGCGCATGGCGAGGCGGCGCTGCTGCGCGGGCGGATCCAGGCCGTGCTGGGGCAGGCCGAGGCGGCGCGGGCGGCGTTCGAACAGGCGCTGGCGGTCGAGGCGGTTGCCGCCGAGGCGCGCGCCGAGCTGGCCGCCCAGGAGATCGAGGCCGACCGGCCGGCGGCGGCGCTCGATCGGCTCGAACCGTTGCTGGCCGAGGATCCGCCGCCGCCGCGCGCGCTGTATCTGCGCGGGGTGGCGCTGGGGGCGCTGGGGCGGGCCGAAGAATCGGAGGCCGACATTGCCCGGCTGCGGGCGACCATGCTCGACGGGCTGGCGCGGCGCAATTTCCAGCCGGTCGAGCTGTATCTTCAGATCAGCCGGCGCTGCAATCTGCGTTGCGCGATGTGCGGTCATGCCGTCTGGCGCGAGATCGGCGGGCTGATCGACGAGTCCACCTTCGCCCGGGTGCTCGATCGCTGCGACGAGGCCGGGATCCGCCGTCTCAATCTGCTGGCCGCCCAGGGCGAGCCGTTCCTCCATCCCCAGGCCGAGGCACTGATCGAACGCGCCGTCGCGCGCGGCCTCGCCGTCAGCGTGGTGACCAACGGCATCCCGCTCACGCCCGAGCGGATCGCCCGCCTCGCCGCCAGCGGACTCGACAGCGTGCAATTCTCCTTCGCCGGCTGGGATGCCGCCAGCTACGAATCGGTCTATGTCGGCGCCCGCTTCGAACGCGCCGTCGCCAATCTTCAGGCGCTCGACGCGGCCCTGGCCCCGACCCGCACCACCCTGTCGGTCAAGGCGGTGCGGGCCGACAACGATCCGGCGGCGGTGGCCCGCACCCGCGCCTTCCTTGCCGGGCTGGGGATCTCTTCGGTCGCCACCGTGGTGCCCAACAATTTCGGCGGCACGGTCGAAACCGGGCGGTTCTGGCCGGGGGTCGGGCTGTGGTCGCACCGCAACCTCGATCGCCATCGCCGCACCGTCTGCCGCCTGCTGATGCGGGCGGTCGGGGTCTATCTCGACGGCAGCGTCACCGCCTGCCCCTGCTACGACGCCAACGGCGCGTTGCGGATCGGCGACCTGACCGGCCAGAGCGTGGCCGAGATCCGCACCGGGCCGGCGTTCCAGGCGATCCTCGCCGCCTTTCGCCGGGGCGATCTGTCGGCGGTGCCGCTCTGTCGCGGCTGCGACGATCCGTTCGGCTGAGCCGCGCCGGCCGGACTCAGTCGGCGAAGATCGCGCTGCGGGCCAGGATCGAATCGCACAAAGCGGCGCTGTCCCAGCTTGACCGCTGGCCCAGCGCCTCGGCCAGCGTCGGCCAGGACTTCTCGAAGCTCTGCCGGCCCAGCGCGTGGAGATGGACCAGAAATTCCCAGCCCGGCGCTTCCTTGGAATAGACCCCGAGCCGGGCGATCTCGGCGTCGGCCTCGATCCGGTGCAGGTGGATGCGGTGGAACGGATGCTGGCCGGGCGGCGGGGCGGCGATCATCCCCGAGCCGATCAGGCGGTTGATGGTCTCGATGGTGTTGATTTCGTGGATCAGCGCCGCGTTGGAGGTCAACTCGCCGATCCGGTCGGCAACCTGGCGAAGGGTGCGGGGCGGCGGTCCGTCGCGGCGCACCGGGTTGATCGTCACCAGCAGCAGATCCTCGGCCTCGCGCTGACGCAACCGCTCGATCAGGCAGGTCAGCGGCGGGTTGCCGAGAAAGGCGCCGTCCCAATAGGCGTGATCCTCGATCTCGATCGCGGCGAACGGGGCCGGGCGGCAGGTGCTGGCCCGCAGCGCGTCGGGCGACACCGCGCCATCGACGAACAATTGGCGCCGCCCCTCGCCGATGTCGGTGGCGGCGATCACCAGATTGGGCACCCCGGGTTGCGGCCGGGCGAAGATCGCCGGCATGTCGGGCAGCACCTCGCGCAGCACCCCGGTCAGCGAGCCGCCCAGGCCGGATTCGGTCGCCCGCGCCGAGGTGCCGGCCATGTCGGCCCAGCGCGCCGCCGCGCTGTCGTCGATGTTCCAACTGCCGGCCAGGGTCTGGGCGGCGACGAAGGGGTTGCCGCTCCAGAAGGCGACCCGGGCGATCGCCTCCCACAATTCCCGCAGCTTGGTCTG
>JBDLVO010000314.1:0-2939 GCA_039804805.1 Pseudomonadota bacterium | reverse complement strand
CGTCCCAGTCGTCGAGGTTGCGGCCGCTCTTGCCGGCATACCACACGCTGTCCTCGACATGGAGGGCGCGGTGGCCGGGCGGCGGCAGGGTGTGGTGGCGCTCGATCAGCCCGGCCCGTTCGGCGTTGAGCCAGTAGAGGGTGTATTCGGTCCAGTCGATCATGTAATGCGACAGCAGCACCCGCATCCAGTCCTGCTGGTACAGCTCCTCCAGCCGGCGCTGAAGGTCGAGCAGCAGCGGGCGGGCCAGGATCGCCGGGGTCCACCAGATCCCGTCGCGGTCGAGATGCGGATCCTGCCCGAGCAGGCCGGCCGAGGGCCGCCACAGATGCGGCTCGCGCATCCGCGGCTGGGGATAGGTCAGGGCGCGGCCGTCGAGGATCAGGTCGTCGCGGCCGAACGGCTGCACCGCGAACACGTCGGGGTCGAACACCATGATGAAATCGGTGTCGAGCAGCGCCGGGGCGTTGAGCTTGATGATCTGCTGGCGGTGCCAGGGGCGGATCTGGTGCGGTTGGTTGAATTCGGCGAACACCGCCATCGGCTCGGATTCGTCGACCAGTTCGATCGGGAAGTCGCTCCAGGCCCGGACATAGTCCCGCGCCGCCGCCATTTCGTCGTGCGGCACCACCACCAGGAAGCGGTCGAAGGTGGCGGGCGGGGTGAAGGCCCGCAGCGACGAGAACAGGATGTCGCAGCGGGCGATGTTGTCGGCGTAATGCCGGCCCCGGGTCTTGATCGGCAGGATCGCGCCGAGCCGGGTCATGTCGGGGCTCCGGCCGGTGCGGCGGGTCGCCGCCGCAGCAGGGCGGCCAGCGCCCGCAGCGCCGGCGGCGGCCGGTGCGGCGGCCCCATCGGCGCGCACAGCACCGGCAGGCCGAGCCGGCGCTCGGCCTCCTCCGGGCTGAGGAAGGTCTCGCGCAGGGTCGAGCGCACCATCACCGTCAGCCCCGCCGCCAGCAGCCCGACCAGCAGGCCGATGCCGACGAACAGCAGCGGCGGGTTGCTGCGCCGGGTCGGCGGCTGCGGCGCCTGGATGATGCGGACATTGGTGCTGCTGGCGGTGTCGACCTGATTCTGCTCGATCCGCGCCTGCTCCAGCTCGCGCGAGAACTGCTTGAAGCTCTCGACCAGCAGGTCGCGGTCGATCTCCATCCGCCGCAATTGGTTGGCGACCGAGATCAGGGTTTGCAGGGTGGCGGTCGCCTCGACCCCCTGGCGTTCCAGTTCCTCCTTGCGCGCCCGTTCGCCGGCGACGTCGGAGGACAGCCGCATCACCCGGTCCTGCACGGTGTCGTAATAGCTGTTGTGGCCGGTGCGCGAGGCGCTGACCAGATGGGGGGTGCGGCCGGAGATGGCCTCCTTGACGTCCTCGATCTGCTGGTCCATCTGCCGCACGAACGGGGCGCCGTCGAGATAGCGGGCGGCGAGGTCGGCGCGCCGGCTCTGCAATTGCAGCAGGGTCACGTGCATGGTATCGACCGCGTGCGCCGCCTCGGTGTTGTCGTTGAACAGCTCGATGGTGGCGGGCACCCCGGCCGCCTCGCGGCGCAGGGTTTCGAGGGTGCTGGCATCCTGGGCGAACGAGCTGTCGTTCTCGAGGCCGCGCTGGCGCAGCAGGCTGTGCAGCGCCACCGCGCTGGCGATCTGGGCGTCGATGTTGAGGACGTTGTGGCTGCGCTGGAAGGCGATCAACTGGGTGTTGGCCTTGTCGAGCTGGGCCCGTACCTTGTCGCGCTGGGCGACCAGGAACTCGACCCGGCCGATCGAGAACACCCCGGCGCGCTGGCGGAAATAGCGTTCGATCAGTTGCTTCAGCACCTCGGCCGCCAGCCGGGGGTCGGAATCGACATAGGACAGGTCGATGACGTTGGCGCCCTCGATCTTTTCGAGGTGGAAATGGTTCTCGAAGCGGCGGAAGGCCTGTTCGACCGCCTCGGCATCGGCCGACGGCCCCAGCCGGTCGGCGACGATGGCGCGGTGCAGTTCCGGGCTCGACAGGATCTGGGTCTCGACATTGACCACCTGGGCCGGGTCGAACGACGGCGCGGCGCGGTTGGTCTGGCGGTCGATCTGCATGTCATAATAGCCGGCATACAGGGTCAGCAGACGGGATTCGGCCCGGTAGGTCGGCGGCACCAGCAGCGCCACCAGCAGGCCCAGCAGCAGGAAGCCCGCCACCACGCTTGCCGCCGTCCAGCGGTAATAAAACAGGGTGTTGAGCAGATCGCGGGTGGAGACCTGCTGCGCGGCGACGCTTCTGCCGGCGGGGGGCGCGGTTCTGGGCGGAGAGGGCATGACCGGTCCGTGTGCTGCCTGGGCGACCGCCCCCGGCCCGGTCCCCGGCCGGGGCGATCCGCCGATCCGCGACCGGAGGCTGAGGGTCACTGTGGCCCAAGGCGGGGATGGTGGCAATCCCCGATCGCGGCCGGCGCGGCGGGAGGCGAGGGCGAAGGGAACGGATGGTGGATGAGGCGGTCTGGCGGCTGATCAGCGGTTTCGGCGACAGCGGGGTGATCCTGCCATTGGTGTCGGCGGTGGCGCTCTGTCTCGCCTGGGGCGGCGGCGGACGACTCGCGCTGGCGCTGCTGTTGCCGGTCGCCGGCTGCGGCGCGGCGGTGGCCGGGCTCAAGCTGCTGTTCGGGGCCTGCGGCGGCGCCGTCGCCGGGTTGGCCCAGGCCAGCCCCAGCGGTCATGTGGCGATGAGTCTGGCGGTCTATGGCGGGCTGGCGCTGCTGCTGGCGCGGAACGAGACGCCGGCGCGCCGCGGATTGGCGGCGGCGGCGGCGGCGCTGCTGGTGGCGCTGATCGCGCTGTCGCGGGTGCGGCTCGGCGCCCATTCGCCGGGCGAGGTGCTGGCCGGGCTCGGCCTCGGCCTGGGCGCGGTGGCCGCCGCCGCCGGTCTGGCGCGCGGCCTGCCGCCGGCGCGGCCGGCATGG
>JBDLVO010000313.1:0-5482 GCA_039804805.1 Pseudomonadota bacterium | reverse complement strand
CCGGGCAGCGCGGCAGTGATCGCCGCCGCCAGCCCGGCCGGGGTCACCGCGCGCTCGCCATCCTTGCCGGCTTTGGTCTCGGCGATGGTGGCCAATTCGACCAGACCGGCGACGGTCTCACTGGCGGCCCCCGGCAGCGCCGCTGTGATCGCCGCCGCCAACCCGACCGGGGTCACCGCGCGCTCGCCATCCTTGCCGGTTTTGGCCTCGGCGATGGTGGCCAACTCGACCAGCCCGGCGACGGTCTCACTGGCGGCCCCCGGCAGCGCCTTGTCGATCGCCGCCTTGATCGCCTGATAGACCTGTGCGTTGTTGGCACCATCGAGCTTCCCCCCGAATTGCTCGACGATATTGCACAGCTCCTCCTGAGCCGCATTGAGCCACGCGGCGGTGACGATGGTGCCGAGGATGCCGAGCGCGGAATCGAGGTCCACGAACCCGGTCTTGCCGGTGCCGTTGGCGTTGGCGAGAGCGGTCGAGCCGGAGATGCGGTCCATGGTCTATCCTCAATAGGAGAAAAACACGGTGGTGTGAGCGGGCTTGTACCGCCTGAACAGGCACTCGATGTAGCTGGCGGTGATGTGGCCGAGCGCCTCGCCGGCGGTGCTGCCGCCGGCCCGGAACCAGTAGGTCGGCGCGGCCGGCATATGGACCACCCAGCAGGTCCAGGCCACCATCCCGGCGACCTGCTCCCCCGCCCGCAGCAGCCCCGCCATCGACGGGTGGTACTCGTCAATGGTGATGGCGTAGCCGAGCGACGCAGCCAAAGAAATGAACCAGGCCCGCGACTGGCCACCTCGCGCGGTGAGCCGGCTGACCAGCCATGCCCGGCGCTCTTGCAAGGTCTGATCTGCACCATCGACGCAAATGTCGGGCAGTCCGGCGACCCGCTCCCAATCGGGGAGCAACAAGGTGGTGGTGCGCGGATCGGCCTCGTCATAAAGGGCGTTGGCTGCGCTATCGACCTCGGCCAGCACATCGGCGATCGCCTGCAACAACGCGGTCAGTTTGGCCAGGGGCGAGCGCGAGAGGGCGATGCCGGGTGGTAGTAGCGCTTGGGCTTGCCGGAGATAATCGCTAGCGGATTTCACACCCATGTGATCGCCCCCAGGGTGGTGATCTGCCCCCGGCCGACCTGCACGTCAGCACTAGGGGAGGTCATGGTGTAATCGATCTCGCCGGCGGCGGCGCTGATCGCGGCGCGGATCTGGCTGAGATAGAGCAGACCGCCGGCGGTCTTGACCCCGTTGACGACATAGGTACCGCCCGGCGTGCATTTGTTGGCGATCAGACTGGCCAGGGCGGCTTCAACCGCGCTTTTGATGGCGGTCGATCCTGGGTTGAGATGGATGGCGAAATTGAGCGGCACGGCGACCGGCTGGAATACAGTGGTGTTGCAAGCGATGGGTCGCACCGCATCGATCGCGGCCTGGACGATGGTGACATCGGCGGCCAGCGGCACGGGCTCGGCGCGGTCATCACACATGAAGGTGACGCCGATCGTGCCGGTGCCGATCCAGTCCGGATACACCCACGCCCGGGTGGGCCCCGATATCGCGAGGGTCCAACGGCGGAAATCGGCATCGCTGCCGCCTTGGGGGGTCTCCTGAATCCGTGTCAGCAGACGCGACAGCAACGACGAAACCTTCTCGATGTCGGCTCCCCCAGCCAATCCACCGCTGCCAACGGTGACGGTCGAGCTGATCCCGCTGGCGGGGAGGGTCAGGGTCAGGGTGCCGCCGGCATCGGTGTTGGTGACGGCGCCGGCGCTGGCGCAGGTGACGGTGCCCGACCCGGTGCCGGCGGCCAGGGTGACATCGGCGGCCAGGGTGTAGACCAGACCATCCGAGCGGGTCATGGCGGCCCCGGCGCTGAGAGTGGCGCCGCTGGTGCCGGTCAGGGTGACGCTACCGCTGGCGGCGGTGGGGGCCTTGCGCTTGAGCCCCCAGATTCCGGCCCAACGCACCAGGTAATCGGATGACGCCGTGTCGTAGATGATGTTGGCGGCAACCTTGGCGATCGCGCCGTACAGCCCATCGACCAGCGCGCCGACGATCTTGGTCAGGACCCCGAGCACCGAGCGCGGCGGAGTCGCGTCGGCACCCGGCAGCCGGGTGACGATGGCGGTGGCGACCGACTGGCACAAGGTGGTGAGGCTTGGGGTCGAGACCGTCATAATCAAAGCCCCCACGGCAGATCATGGGTGAAGGCGGTGGTGGTCCCGTCCGGCTTGTGGGCGACGACCCCGAAGCGGAACCAGCCCCGCTGCGGGAACGCGACGGTGATGTCGAGCGACGACGCCCAGCCATCCTCGACCATCCAGGCCAGCCCCTCGGCGATGATCGCCTTGGCCTTGGGCAGCACCGCCGGCAACTGCCGCTCGCGTTGCAGCTGCCACAGGCGCGAGCCGATCCGGTCGGGATCGGTGCCGATCCCCTTGTCGGGCCGCGCCAGCGGCTCGACCCGGTCTCCCCACCAGCCGCGCCGGCTGGCGCCTTTGGGCAGGTCGTCATCCTCGGCCGCGCGCCGATCGGCGAACAGCGACAGCACGGCGGCGGTGGCCAGCCCCTCGTCCTGGGCGAGGTCGCCATCCTCACCGAGGAAGATGTCCCACCCCCCCAGCGCAGGATCATATTTAAGGGCGATGTCGGTCATTGCGGCGCCGAGGTCTTGGCCCCGGCCCCCCCGCTGACGTGGACGTGCTTCTTGAGGCTGATGCCATCGGCGATGACGTCGCCGGTAACGGTGATCCCATTGCCGACGGCGAGCGCCCCGGTGAGGGTGACCTGCGGGCTGTCGATCGTCACCGACGGCGTGCCGGTGATCTTGACCGGCAGGCCGGCGCCCTCGATCACGATCCCTTCGCGGCTGATGTAGATTTTTTGCCCCAGGTCGTCGTAGAGCTGAGACTCTCCCCCCTTGAGGCCGGTCGGCCGGTAGCGCCGGTCGTCGATCGCCACCACCAGGCCGTGGCCGCGGACCCCGCCCACCGAGACGTAGGCCGCCTCTGCCCCCACCAACGGGACCGAGGTGAACCCGTAATGGCCCAGCACCTCGGTCTCGTTGCCGAGTTCGGCCTTGATGGTGCCATCGGGCTGGGGATAGGCCATCAGCCGGACCTGGACCCGCTGCAGCGCGGGAGCGTCGTCGATCAGCGTCAGGATGCCACGGGCGATCGAGTTGCGGATCTGACGCCGGATCGGATCGAGCAATTTGTTGATCCCCCGGACCATCGCGTCGGTCATTGCCCCCCTCCCGCGCCGTTCTCGTAGGGCGCCAGCGAGGTGAGCGGGGCGGGGTCGAAGGCCGACTTGCGGGCGAGACTCAACTCGGCCAGTTGCCCGTTGTCGGACAAGGTCAGACGCACGCCGGCCACCAGCAACGTCTCGTGGATGCCGAGGAAATCGTCCTCCAGCCGGATCATCGTGTTGGGGGCGTAGAGACTGCCCTTGGCGTCGCGCCAGCCGACGACGGTGATGGTCGGCCGCCGGGCCCGGCCGGAGCGAACCGCCGCTTCCCACGCCGCCCGGGTCGGCAGGAAGGCCATGTCGCAGGTGTTGGCCTCGGTCTGGACGATCAGCGGCCGGTAGCGGGCGACATTGGGGTCGCTGGCGTGGGCGCTGGCTCCGGTGGTGATGCGAGGGTCGGAATAGGATTCGTTGCTGCCCGGAAACTGCCCCAGCAGGTAGTAATCCCGGAACAATTCGCGCTCGGAAAAACCGCAGGAGCCGGCCAGGATGTTGGCGCCGAGGCGCGCCTCGGCCAGCGCCCCGGCGCTGCCCGGCCGGGTCAGCACCAGGTTGCCGTCGGCGTCGGCCATCGCCAGCAAGCCATATTGCCGGATTGCCCGATCCAGGCACTCCCAGACGGTCTCCCCCATCTGGATGCTGTGCCCGGCTAAAACCTTGCGGGTATCCGACACGGTGGAGACGATCTTGATCCCGAACGGATCGCACAAGTCGGCCGCGATCCGCATTACACTGGTCCCGGTCCAACTTCCGACGCCAGCGACAAGCGCGGAGCAGTCGATCAGGTCGCCGGTCCTGTCGCGCCCCCGGATGGTCACATTGTGCGACTGGCCGTCATAGGAGATATCGACATCGTTGACGTAGCCGGTGATCAGGGTGGTCTCGCCGATCACCACCTGGCAGGCGGTGCCCGGCGCGATCCGGCGGGTGGCCTGCTGGCCGGGCCAGCGTTCGGTCACCCCGACCGAGAAGGTCCGGCACACCTCGGTCAGCGATGCATCGATCTCGACCTCGGTCCAACCGGCATGGGTATCGCCCCCGATTTTCAACGTGACGGTGTCGTCCCTGCTGGTCATGGCGCCAGCACCGTCAGGGCGGTGGCCGGCACGAACAGCGGGTGCTCGACCGCGTTGCGGGTGCAGAGGTCGTTAGCTTGGCTCGGGTCGTCGTACAGTTCATGCGCGAGCACCAGCGCCGGCAGTTCGGCCGGTGGGGTGTAGGTTTCGAGCGCCGACAGCGCGGCGGCGCGTTGGTTGATGTCGAGCACCAGGGTGGTGCGCAATGCATCGAGGGCGGCGCGCAGATCGCGGTCCGAGGTGGCCACGCCGGCAGCGTCGAGCCGGTCCGCGAGATCGTCCCGGACCGACAACGCGCTATCCTGGGAATCGTAGGTTGCCGCCGCCGCCGCCCGGGCGGCTTCGATTAATGCCTGCAGACTCATCAGGGACAGCAGGGCGGCGCGGTTGGCAATGATGGTGGCGCGGTTGAGCCCGGCTGCCGGGATCGACGACCCCCAGGCGACCCCGGCCAGCGCATCGGCTACGGCGGTGAAGCCGATGCCGGTATCGGCGAAATCCTGGATCAGCGCGACCAGACCGGCGGCCAAGCTGGATGGTGTCGCCACCAGGGTGGCCAGCGAATCGGCGACGTCGGCGATATCGGCGATCAGGGACAGGCCGGCGACGTCGGCGATCGTCACCGCCCCCGCGCTGTCGGTGGCGGTGGCGACGCTGTCCGAATAATCGATCGTCTCGGCCAGGCTGGTCAGCACATCCAGCAGGGCGCCGGCATCGGCGATCGCGGCAACGGTGATTTCGTCGGTGCTCATGCGGTGAACGCTCCAACGAAAGAGGTCTGGTTGGTGGTGGTGGCGCTGGCGGCGGCGGCGGCGGCCCGGGCCGAGGTGTCCGCGGAAACGGTGATCGCCCCGCTGTCGCCCGCCTCCAGGAACGTCATCATCACCCGACACATCCGCTGTTCGCGGATCAGGTCTTCGCAGGCCATCCAGCCCCACACCTGGACCCTCAGCAGCCCGAACGTTGGATGCACCAGGGTCCCGGGGCCGGCCACTTCAAGCGCGGAGATCAGCCGGTCCCGCTGGGCGATCGCATCGTCGCCGATCAGGTAGCCATCGACGCAATAGTCCCGTTGCCGATGACCGAGATCCTCGGTATAGGGCCGTTCGCGCATTGGGTACTGATGAGGAGCGACTCGGCGCCCGCCCTGCGTCCGTG
>JBDLVO010000312.1:0-5907 GCA_039804805.1 Pseudomonadota bacterium | reverse complement strand
GCCGAGGCGCCGCCGCCGCCGCCGTTCTCGGGCGGTGACATCAGCGCCGCCGCGACCACCGCCGGCAGCGCCAGCACCGACAGCGTGGCGGAGGGTCTGGCGCCGCCGCCGCCGCCGCCGTTCGGCTTCACCGGTGGCCAGCAGGCCTCGGGCGTCGCCACCACCAGCGATACCGCCAGCTAGCACCCTTTGTCCACCCGAGGGCAGTCGGGTGGATGTGGTGCTTGAGCGGCCCCCGGCAGGAAGCGTGTCACGTCAGGTTGGAGCCCGGGTCCCGGCGACGGGGCTGGTTCCAGCAGTGGCTCCCCGCGCGCCTCCCGCCTGCCGGGCTCCCCGGGAGACCCGTCCATGTCGATCGCCTCGGCCCTGACCACCGCCGTTTCCGGCCTGAAAGCGCAAGCCCAGGCCCTGTCCACCATCGCCAACAATCTGGCCAATTCCTCGACCGTTGGCTACAAGGCCAACAGCACCCGGTTCAGCTCGCTGGTCACCACCTCCTACACCGACAACACCGCCGCCACCGGCGCCGGGGTCACCGCGGTGTCGCGCCAGAACGTTACCGCGCAGGGAACGATCAGTTCGAGCGACAACGACACCGACCTCGCCATCGACGGCAACGGTTTCTTCGTCGTCAGCCGCAAATCCGCCGGCACCACCACCCCGACCAATCCGCTTTATACTCGCGACGGCGAATTCTCGGTCGATGACGACGGCTATCTGTCGCTCGGCAGCGATTATTACCTCGAAGGCTATGCGTGGTATTGGGATTCGGCCACCAGCACCTATACCTATTCGAGCGGGCTCAGCGCGTTGCAGGTCACGACCGGCGACGAGGAATGGAAGAAGACCTCGGAGGTGACGCTCGACGCCAACCTGCCGCTGTCGGCCTCGACCGATTCGGTGTCGAGCGGCGTCGCGAGCGAGATGAGCACCTCCGTCACCGTCTATGATTCCGCCGGTTCCAGCCATACCGTCACCCTGACCTTCTCCGCCGACACCTCGGCCGAGGGCGAATGGACGGTGTCGCTCAGTTCCGCCGACAGTTCGCTGAGCTTCAGCCCGAGCAGCTACAGCGTGGTGTTCGATTCCTCCTCCGGCACGCTGACCTCGGTCGATGGCTCGACCAGCGACTTCTCGACCGACGTGACCCTCTCGACCGGGACCTCGTCGCAGACGGTGTCGTTCGATTTCGCCGACCTGACCGAATATGACAGCGGCAGCAGCCTGACCCT
Organism: Pseudomonadota bacterium; assembly: GCA_039804805.1. Taxonomy (GTDB): domain Bacteria; phylum Pseudomonadota; class Alphaproteobacteria; order Rhodospirillales; family Magnetospirillaceae; genus Phaeospirillum. Next base: position 4,675 of record JBDLVO010000312.1, on the reverse strand, counting down.
GACCAGCCTGGACCAGGACGGCTATCCGCCCAGCGACTATTCCGGGGTGACGATCGATTCGGACGGTACCGTCACCGCCACCTATGCCAGCGGGCTGACCCTCACCGTCGGCCAGATCGCCCTGGCCAATTTCTCCAATGCCAACGGGCTGACGGTGCTGAGCGACGGGATGTATCAGGTCAGCACCACCTCGGGCTCGGCCCAGGTCGGCACCTCGGGCGAGAACGGCACCGGCACGATCGATGCGTCGGCGCTCGAAGCCTCGACCACCGACACCGGCACCGAATTCACCAAGATGATCGTCGCCCAGCAGGCCTATTCCGCCGCCTCCCAGGTGATCAGCACCGCCAAGACGATGTATGACGACCTGCTGTCGGCGGTGCGGTAAGGCCGGCCCGCCGCTTTCGCCCCGGGGCGAGGCGGCGGGGGTCAGGCCATCAGCCGGTCGAGACAAGCCAGCACCCCCCGCGAGGCCTGTTCGACCTCGGCGATATACGCCATCGCCTCCTCGAACCGGCCGTCATTGTAGGCCCGGACCGCGGCGATGCCGTTCTGGTGGACCCCGCGATGGTGGGGTTCGAGTTCGGCGAAGGCGGGGTGGGCGTGGAAATGGCCCGAGCCGGGGCCGTAATACCACTTGCCCAGCCGGCAGGTGTGCTCGCTCGACAATTCGTCGGCCGACAGCTTGACTTTGCCGGTCATCATGTCGACCAGCCGCTTCTTCCACAGCACATGGTCGGCCTTGGCGACCATCACGATCTTGTTCTGGATCTGCTGGTCCATCAGCAGCCTGAGCTGGCCCGACACCTCCTCCTCGACATTGCCGAGGGATTCGGTGCTCTGCTCGATCCCCTCGGCATTGGCCTCGCCCAGGCGGACCAGCTTGTGGACGGTGGCGGAGATTTCGGTGGTGGCGGCGGCCTGCTCGCCGAGGATGCGCGACACCGTGCCCATCCGCCGGTTGGTGTCGTCGACCAACTGGCCGATTTCCTCCATCCGCTGCCCCATCGCCTCCATCGAGCCGCGCCCCTGCGTGATCGCCTCCGAGCCGCTTTTCATGGTGGCGATGATGCCGGCCATCTCGTCGCGCAGCTTCTGGATCCGTTCGCCGATGTCGACGGTGGCCCGCGCGGTCTGGTTGGCGAGGCTCTTGACCTCGCCGGCGACGACGGCGAAGCCCTTGCCGGCCTCGCCGGCGCGGGCCGCCTCGATGGTGGCGTTCAAGGCCAACAGGTTGGTCTGGCTGGCGATGTCCTCGATCGAGGCCAGGATGTCGCCGATCGCCGCCGAGGCCCGGGCCAGGGTATCGACCCGGCCGGCGGCGTCATGCACCGCCGTCTCGATCGAGGCGAACTCGCTCATCGCGGTGGTGACCGCCAGCCGCCCGGCCTCGGTCACCGCCCGCGCCTCGGCCGAACGGCTGGCGGCGCCCTCGCTCTGGGTGCTGATCTCCTGGATGCTGGCCAGCAGGTGCCCGGCGGTGGTGGCCATGCCGTGGGCCTCGTCGCGGGCGCGGCGGACTCCGCCGACGATGCGGGCGTTGGCGATCGCCCCCTCGTTGACCGTCATCGAGATCGTCACCGCGTTCTGCAACATCCGGGTGGTGAACATCCGCAGGGTGTCGGACTGGCCCTTCATCAGGTCGAGGGTGGCATTGACCCGGGTGACGTAGCGGCCGAATTCGCCGCGCATCCCGCCGGGCAGGATGCGGCGGTGAAAGCGGCCCTCGGCGGCGGCGCGCATCGCCGCGTCGATTTCCTTGGCGAAGGCCTCGGTCTGGTCGAGCAGGCGGTTGAGGGCGACCTGCACCTGGCGTTCGCCGCCGCCGTCCCGACCGGGATGGAGCCGGACATGGAGGGCGCCGTCGGCGGCGGCGGTCAGGGTGGCGGCGGTGCGGCGCAGGGCGCGCCGGCTGGCCAGCCCCCATCCTCCCGCCGCCGCCACCGCCAAAGCGGGCAGGGCGACGGCGAGGGCAAGATCGGGGCGACCGGTGGCGGCGGCCCAGGCGGCGGCGGCGGCCAGTCCGGCCAGCGCGACGGCGAGGGCGAGCAGGGCCTTAGAGTTCGAGGACAAACTGCTCATAGCTCTTTCCCTGTTCCGCCAGAAACGATTCGAGCAGCGCGCCGCCCGCCTCCAGCCCGGCCTTGCGGTCGGCGGCGCCGGCCTCGACCTCGGCGAGGCGGGCATAAAGCGGCCGGATCGCCGCCAGCGCCTCGCGCCGCGCCACCCGGCGGTTGGAATGGAAGCCGATCGGGCGGCCGTCGGCGGCGCAATCGGGGGTGACGTGGGCCAGCACCCAGTAATGGTCGCCGTTCTTGCAGCGGTTGACGATGTAGGCGAACAGTTCCTCGCCCCGCCCGATGGTTTCCCACAGCAGCCGGAAGATCGTGCGCGGCATCGCCGCGTGGCGGATCAGGTTGTGCGGCCGCCCCAGCAATTCGGCCTCGCGATAGCCCGACACCCGGACGAAGACGTCGTTGCAATAGGTGATGCGGCCGTGCAGATCGGTCTTCGAGACGATCAGTTCGGTGTCGGCGAACGCCACGTCCCGCCCCGGCAACACCAGGTCTCCCGCCATTCCCCCCTCCATCGCGGCCGGCACGCGAGGCAGGATAAAGCCAAAGATCTAAATTAGAATGAACGATAATGCCGGAGAGGGGAGGAGACGCTGCGAAATAAAGGTATCGGTTGCCGCCGTTCGCGCGGGCTGCCGCCCTCCTTGCTTCTTAAGCATCGGGTGGAAATCGACCGGAGCGACGTCGAGGCTGGCGGCACGAGCCGTTACGGGGCCGGCCAGAGGCCGGTTGCCCGCAGGACGCCGATCACCTCGGCCAGGGCCGGTCCTTCGTCGCTGTCGGGCAATACCCGGCTGCGTGCGGCAAAGCCGGCCAGACTAAAATCATGGCGGTCCACCAGCCGGGGCGAGGCGCCGTGGCGGAGCAGCCAGGCGGCCATCCGCCAGTGATCGGCCCCGGCGGCGCAGAGCAGCGGGGTTTCGCCGCGTGGGGTGGCGAGGTCGGGCGAGGCCCGGTAGCCGAGCAGCAATTCAGCGGCGGGGATCGAGCCGACCAGCGCGGCCTCGTAGAGAGCGGTTTCCTTGCCGAAACGGCCATCGGGATCCGCGCCGGCGTCGAGCAGGCGACGGGCGAGATCAAGATCGCGGTTCATCACCGCGATCGGCAGCGGCGCCTTGCCGGGCCCGCCATTGGGGTTGGCGCCGTGACGCAGCAGCGCCGCGGCGGTGGCCGCCGAGCGGCGGGCCACCGCCAGCAGCAGAACGGTCTCGCCCTCCCGTCCGGGGCTGTCGATTCCGCCCGGCGCGGAGCGGGCCGCGTCGAGGGCCGCCCCCAGATCATCGCGCATCACCGCCTCGGCGAGGCGGTGGGCGGCGGGATCGGTGAAGGATTCGGGGGACAAACCGGACGCCATCACAGTTCCTTCCATACTCAGCCCGCAGAGCAGGGCCAGGATCGCCAGCCGGCGGCGGGCCGCGCCGCGCCGGTTACGGACAGTGCCGCTCTTCCCGCTCCCGCTCGATCGCGGCGCGGACCCGGTCCATGCCGTGCAGGCCGAGCAGATAATCGACGGGATGACGCCAACTGGCGTTGGCGACCGGAACATCGGGCAGGGCATGGCGTCGTCCGTAGGCGGGAGGAACATCCGGTTCGATCAGCCCGGCGAGGGTCGATGCCAGCGTGATCTCTTGTCCACCGGACCCGAAATCGAACAGACTCCCGGCCAGATCCTTGACGCTCAGGACGGCATGAACCAGCAGGTCGAGCGTCAGGACACGGCCGTCGCCGAGCAGCCCGGCCTGACGGGAGATCGCGACGCCGTCCTGTATCCCCGACAGCGGGTCGCCGGGAACGTAATAGGCGTCGACCGTCTCGGGGGAGGGGGGATAGCGGCGGACGGTGTTGGCATGCAGGCCGGCGGCATTGTAGGTGACGGCGTGGGTGCCATGGGTGACGGCGGCGGCCGAGGCCAGTCCCCCGCCGAGGGAATGGCCGGTATAGGTGAGGCGGGACGGGTCAACCCTGATCCGGTTGGACAGCCGGATCGCCCGGTCGTAGGCATCCGAGGAATGACCGAACGCCTGGGGCAGATTGTTTTCCGTCCAGTCTCGCCCTTCCGCGGTACCGCGGAACGCGACGACGTAACGGTCGCCATCCGGCCCGGGCTGACGGAACACCTCGGCATGAAACGGGCTTTTGTCCGAGGTCAGGTCCTCGGGGTCGAGGCCGATCTGTTCCAGCGCGGCGACGCCTTCGGCGCTGTTGGGATCGAGATATTGGTAGCCAGGCGGGACGGTGCCGTTCTCGCCGTAGGTGTGGTCGGCGAGCATGGCCATTGTTCTGGCCTCGGCCAATTGGGCACAGCGCGGATCGATCGTCGCGCAGAGCCCGCTGACGCCCTGGCTGCGCGCGTCGATCAGGGTGTCGGGGCTGGCGGTGACGATCACGCCGCCATGGGCGGTGCGGTCGCCCAGACGTGCCGCGGGCCGGCCGCCGATCAACACCGTCGCCGCGCCGGAGACGATGACGTCGGGGGGACCGGCGCAGAGGGCGAGATCCGAGATCCGGGCCGCCGGCCGGCCGTTGATAAGCACCGTCGGGCAGCCCGGCGGGATCACCGGGCCGCCGACATGAGGAACCGTTCCGGTGCAGGCCGGGCA
>JBDLVO010000311.1:0-8711 GCA_039804805.1 Pseudomonadota bacterium | reverse complement strand
ATGGCGCTGGCCGACCAGGGGGTGGTGCTGCGTGGGCCGGTGGCCAAGGCCCAGTTGGTCGCGGAATTGGCGGCCGCCCGCGCCCTGCTCTATCGCGGCGACATCGGCGAGACCTTCTGTTCGGCCGTGGCCGAGGCCCAGGCGATGGGCGTCCCCACCGTGGTGCAGGACATCGCCTGCATGTCCGAGCGGGTGATCGACGGCGAGACCGGGTTTTGCGTCAAGGACGACGACGGGTTTGCCGAGGCGGCGATCCGGGTGCTACGTGACGATCAACTTTGGCGGCGGCAGCATCGGGCGGCGCTCGAACAGCAACGCGGCTGGGGGTGGGATCAGGCCGCCGCCGAATTCGAGCGGATCGGGCGGCTGTAACAAAAAGCGGGCTCTGCCCGCACCCGCCAAGGGCCGCAAGGCCCTTGGAACCCATCGATGGGGAGGTCGCGGGGATGGACATCACGCGGTTGATCGAGGCGGCGCGGGCGGCGCAACAGCAGGCCTATGCGCCTTATTCGGGATTCGCGGTCGGGGCGGCGATCGAAGACGAAACGGGGCGGATTCATCGCGGCGCCAATGTCGAGAATGCCGCCTATCCGCTCGGGCACTGCGCCGAAAGCAATGCCATCGGGGCGATGGTGGTCGCGGGCGGGCGAAAAATCAGGCGGATTCTGATCCTCGGCGGCGAGGCGGCCTGTCCGCCCTGTGGCGGTTGTCGGCAGCGCATCCGGGAGTTTGCCGATTCCGACACCGAAATCCTGCTGGTGGCGGGGGATGGCCGTGTCCGCGCCTACCGAATCGAGGATTTGTTGCCGGACTCGTTCGGGCCGGCTCTGTTTCAGGCGGGATAGGCGATGTCGCCGTCGCTGGCCAGGGTTTCCAGCGCCGGCCGGGCGAACAGGAAGCCCTGGACGTAGCGCACCCCGAGGCCGCGCAGCAGCGCCAGTTCCTCCGGCCGTTCCACCCCTTCCGCCACCACCCCGATCCCCAATTCGCGGCAGGCGCCGGTCATCGCCCGCAGGATCACCTGCCGGGTCGGGTCCTGGTCGCAGCCGCGCACCAATCCGATGTCGAGCTTGACGATGTCCGGGCGGATATTGGCGAGCAGGTTGAGGCCGCAGGCCCCGGCGCCGAAATCGTCCAGCGCCACCGCGAAGCCGCGGGCGCGGTATTCGGTGATGATCGCCGACAGATGGTCGTGATCGTCGATCCGCTCGTCCTCGGTGATCTCGAAGGTGATGCGGTCGAGCGGAAAGCCGACCCGCGCCGCCGCCGCCAGGGTGGCGCGGATGCAGGCCGCCGGCTGATAGACCGCGTTGGGCATGAAATTGATGTTGAGGCGGCGGTCGAGCCCCAGCCGCCCGGCCAGTTCGATCGCCCGCACCCGGCAGGCCTGATCGAAGGCATAGCGGTTTTCCGGCGTCACCTGCGACAGGATCGTCGCCGCCCCCTCGCCCGCCGGGCCGCGCACCAGCGCTTCGTAGCCGTGGATCCGCCGCGCCTCAAGGTCGATCACCGGCTGGAACGCCATGGTGAAGGGCAGCGTGAAGCCGTCGCCGTCGCGGCAGCCGGCACAAGGAATTGAGGTCACCGGCGTCTCCCGCGCTTGCCCCGCCGCCGCCGGACCGCGACAGGGCGGCCAATCCGGGCTAGAATGGCGGTCATGATCGATTCCGCTTCCCTGCTGCCGGCACTGGAGGCTCTCGCCCGTCGTGCCGGCGATGCCATTCTAGAGATTTATGCCGGCGATTTCGAGGTGCGCGCCAAGGCCGATTCCTCGCCGGTGACCCTGGCCGACGAACGGGCCGAGGCGATCATCCTGCCCGGCCTCGCCGCGCTGGCCCCGTCCTGGCCGGCGGTGTCGGAGGAACAGGCCGCCGCCGGCCGCGCCCCCGCCGTCGGCCCCGGCCCGTGCTGGCTGGTCGATCCGCTCGACGGCACCAAGGAATTCATCCGCCGCAACGGCGAATTCACCGTCAATATCGGCCTGCTGGTCGATCTGGTCCCGGTCGCCGGGGTGGTGCTGGCCCCGGTGTCCGGCCTGCTGTGGTCGGGCGCCCCCGGTCAGGCCTGGCGCATCGGCCCCGACGGCCACCGCCAGCCGATCGCCTGCCGCCCCCGCCCCGCCGATTGCGTCCGCATCGTCACCAGCCGCTCGCACAACCAGCCCGAGGCGCTGGAACGCTGGCGCACCCGCTTTCCCGCCAGCGACCTGACCTTCGCCGGCTCGTCGCTGAAATTCTGCCGCGTCGCCGAGGGCAGCGCCGACCTCTATCCCCGCTTCGGCCCGACCTGCGAATGGGATACCGCCGCCGGCCACGCCGTGCTGCGCGCCGCCGGAGGCCACGTCGAAACCTTCGACGGCCGCCCCCTGCCCTACGGCAAACCCGATTTCCTCAACCCCGATTTCATCGCCCGCGGCGCCGAACCGATCCCCCCGGCACGGGAATAGGCAGGGCTGCCGCCCCGCCACCCCGCTTGGGGAGCCAAGCTCCCCAAGCCCCCTCATTTTCTTGAAAACAAAGGGGCGCCGGGGCATCGCCCCGGCCGGGCCCGCGGGCGGGAGCCCGCGTAACCCGTTGCTGTCGCGCGGCGCGGGTCAGCGATCCTCTTTCTCGTTCGGGCAGCTTGCCGCCAGTTCGGCGGCGTCGAGGCGACCGGAATGGTCGCGGTCGAGCGTATCGAACTGGTGTTCGGCCTGACGCAGGAACTCGTCGCGGCTGACCTTGAAATCGAGGTTGGTGTCGGCCGACATCACCGGATCGGCGCTGCTGGCGTTGACGCGGTGCTGGCCGCCCGGGCCACCGCCGCCACCGCCGGGACCACCGAAGCCGCCGGGGCCACCGAAGCCACCGGGCGGGCCACCCCGACCACCGCCGGGTGGACCGCTCCGCTCGCCGCCGCCGCCGCCGCCGGGCGGGCCGCCGGCCTTGCCCTCGGGCGGGCGCGGGCGGAACGGCTCGCGGTACTCGGACAGTTCGTCGGCGGTGATGAAGCCGTCATGGTCGAGGTCCATCCGGGCGAACTGGGCCTCGGCATCGGCCAGGAAGTCGGCGCGCGACACCGTGCCGTCATGGCTCGTCCCCACCCGCCGCCCCCATTCGGCCAGCACCGTGGCGCAGGGCGCCGGTGGGCCGAGCGGACCACCGGTCAGCGGTTCGGCGTTGGGGCTGATCACCGGGGCGGCGCCGGGCCGGCCCCGGTCGGGCGGGCCACCGGGCGGGCCGCCTTCGGGCGGGGCGCCGGGACCGCAGGCGGACAGGGCCAACCCCAGCCCGGCGGCCAGCACGGCCATCGACAATCCGGGCATCGACAGTCTGGGCATTGTTTCGCTCCGGCGGAAATCGCTGGCGGCCACCATAACCGATCGGCGGGACGGGGCAAACCGCCCGAAAGCCCGGGGGCAGGCCCCGGGGCGCCGGATCAGTCGGGACGGGACAGCCGCGCCGTCGCGTCGGCCGGCGGAATCCCCGGCCGGGACCGGAGCGGAACGGAAGCATGGACGGGAGCGGGCGCACAGAAGCGGCTGACCATCGCCCGGTAGAGCGTCAGCCAGGCCGCCAGGGTGGCGATCTCGCTCCCCTCGGCCGTCTCCAGCGCCTCCAGTTGGGAATCAAGCACCGCCGCCGCCTGCTGGTAGGCGCCGAACAGATCGAGCGCGCAGCAGAAATCAACCAGTACCGACGAGGCCTGGACCGGATTGCCACAGCAATCGAGCACCGCGCTCAGCAGCACATAATTCAGCCATTCGGTGCGGTCATGATCGATCGCCTCGCGGAAACAGCTTTCCGCCTTGGCGTAATCCTGTCGCCCCACCGCAGCCACCCCAAGCTGATGAAAGGATCCCATCGCCGTTTTGCCGCCTGAACCCAGCCCCCAAACCTATTGCGAATAGGCTATAACAAAATTAACATCCTTGCACCTTAAAATCGAATAACATGCAACAATTTTAATCCACACGGTTTTTTTATTGACAAAAAAGAGAGTTTAACCGCCGATCAGCATTCATTGGGGATATAGATGGGGGTCACCACTCGCCCCGGCAAGGGCACGGGACGGGATGGATGACAGGGACGGCGATCCGGTCTAGGCTCGGCCCCTTTTCCCCTCCCCCCGCCCGAGGATTTGCCCGATGTTCGTTGGCATCGATTTCGGCACCACCAACAGCGCGGTGGCGCTGGCCGGCGCCGATGGCGCGGCCGAGGTGGTGCCCTTCCCCACCGCCGCCGGTCCGGCCAGCACCGAACGCTCGGTGCTGGCGTTCGACCCCCATCACCGCGACGCCGATCGCCGCCTGCTGCCGCTGGTCGGCCACCGCGCGATCGAGACCTATCTCGACAGCGACCAGGATTGCCGGTTGCTGCAATCGTTCAAATCCTACCTGACCAGCCGGCTGTTCACCGCCACCACCCTGCATGGCGCCCGCTACAGCCTGGAAGACCTGATCGCGCTGATCGTCGGCCATCTGCGCGCCGCCGCCGCCGCCCGGGGCGGCGCGGTCGGGCGGGTGGTGGCCGGCCGGCCGGTCCGCTTCGTCGCCGAGGAAGGCGCCGACGAGGATTCCTTCGCCACCGGCCGGCTGGTCGAGGCCTTCGCCAAGGCCGGCATCCCCGAGGTGGCGTTCGAGTTCGAGCCGATCGCCGCCGCCTATCACTACGAAAGCGGCCTCGACACCGACCAGACCGTGCTGGTGGCCGATTTCGGCGGCGGCACCAGCGATTTCTGCCTGATCCGGCTGGGGCCGGGCCGGGCCGGGCTGGCCCGTCCGGCCGACGCCATCCTCGGCACCGCCGGGCTCGGGCTGGCCGGCGACGCTTTCGACCGCCGCATCGTCGAACACGGCCTCGCCCCCCATTTCGGCCGCGACCTGACCTATCAAAGCGGCGGCAAGCTGCTGCCGATGCCGTCCTGGATCTATGCCCGGCTGGAACGCTGGCACCATGTCGCCTTCCTCAACGCGCCGAAGACGCTGCGGCTGCTGCACGATTTGCGCCGCCAGCTCGACGACCCCGAGCCGCTCGACCAGTTGCTGGCGCTGATCGAATACAATCTCGGCTATCACCTCTACCGCGCGGTCGAGGGGGCCAAGCGGGCGCTGTCGGCCGAGGACCACACCCTGTTCCGCTTCGACCACGACCCGGTGCGGCTGGAACGGACCATCACCCGGGCCGAGTTCGAAAGCTGGATCCGCCCCGAACTCGACTCGATCGGGGCCTGCGTCGACGGGCTGCTGGCCGAAACCGGCCTGGCCACCGACCGGGTCGACCGCGTCTTCCTGACCGGCGGTTCGTCGCTGGTGCCGGCGGTGCGGGGCCTGTTCGCCCAACGCTTCGGCGAGAACAAACTGAGCGGCGGCGGCGAGTTCATCTCGGTCGCCTCGGGCCTCGCCCACCGCGCCCGCGAATTGTTCGCCGCCTGAACATCGCCCGAAAACCGCTCATCCGGGCAGCAACGCCACCCGGATGAGCACAAGGGAAACACTATCGTAGTGTAGCATTTTACAGAAAATCCGGCCGCGGGAAAGCAATACTGTGTCCCGCCGGCGGGTTTTCCAGCAACTTATTGCATCGCCCTGGGTCTTCTGGCAGGGTTTTCCCGCCTGCGACGCAGACCGTCCCGGCCGCCCGGTCCCCGATCGCCCGCGGTCGGGCCGAGCCGCCCCGCCGGCTTCATCAGGGGGATTCAAGCAAAATGGACATCAACCTTTTCGTGATCGGATGCGGCGTGCTCGCGCTGCTATACGGCGCGTATGCGGTCCGATCGGTGCTGGCGGCCTCGGCCGGCACCGAGCGGATGCAGCAGATCGCCGGGGCGGTGCAGGAAGGCGCCGCCGCCTACCTCAATCGTCAATACACCACCATCGCGATGGTCGGGCTGGTGGTGGCCGTGGTGCTGGGCTACTACCTCGGCATCTATCAGGCCGCCGGCTTCGTGATCGGCGCCGTGCTGTCGGGCGCCGCCGGCTATATCGGGATGAACGTGTCGGTGCGCGCCAACGTCCGCACCGCCGAGGCCGCCCGCTCGGGCGGGATGCAGCCGGCGCTCGACGTCGCCTTCAAGTCGGGCGCGATCACCGGCCTGCTGGTGGTCGGCCTCGGCCTGATCGGCGTCGCCGGCTATTACACCGTGCTCCAGCATGCCGGGATCGACTCGCGCAAGCTGCTTGAAGCGCTGGTGGCGCTGTCGTTCGGCGCCTCGCTGATCTCGATCTTCGCCCGTCTCGGCGGCGGCATCTTCACCAAGGGCGCCGACGTCGGCGCCGATCTGGTCGGCAAGGTCGAGGCCGGCATCCCCGAGGACGACCCCCGCAACCCGGCGGTGATCGCCGACAATGTCGGCGACAATGTCGGCGATTGCGCCGGCATGGCCGCCGACCTGTTCGAGACCTACGCGGTCACCGTGGTCGGCACCATGCTGCTGGGCTCGATCTTCTTCACCGGCGCGGCCCAGTCGCAGATGATGATGCTGCCGCTGGTGATCTGCGGCGTCTGTATCTTCGCCTCGGTCATCGGCACCTTCTTCGTCAAGCTCGACGATTCGGGCAAGATCATGCGGGCGCTCTACAAGGGCCTGATCGTCACCGGCATCCTGTCGGCGGCGCTGATCGCCGGCGTGCTGGTCTACGGCTTCGGTGGCTTCGCCGCCACCTTCGACGCCGCCGGCCGCACCATCACCGGCACCAACCTCTACACCTGCGCGATGATCGGCCTGGTCGTCACCGGCCTGCTGGTGTGGATCACCGAATATTACACCGGGACCGATTACCGCCCGGTCCAGTCGGTGGCCCAGGCATCGGTCACCGGCCACGGCACCAACGTCATCCAGGGCCTCGCGGTGTCGATGGAAGCCACCGCCTTGCCGGTGCTGGTGATCTCGGTCGCCATCATCGCCGCCTTCAACGTCGCCGGCCTGTTCGGCATCTCGATCGCCGCCACCACCATGCTGGCGCTGGCCGGGATGATCATCGCGCTCGACGCCTATGGCCCGGTCACCGACAATGCCGGCGGCATCGCCGAAATGGCCGACCTGCCCAAGGACGTGCGCAAGATCACCGACGCGCTCGACGCCGTCGGCAACACCACCAAGGCGGTGACCAAGGGCTATGCCATCGGTTCGGCCGGTCTGGCCGCGCTGGTGCTGTTCTCGGCCTATACCGCCGACCTCAAGCATTACTTCCCGAACCTCAACATCCAGTTCAGCCTGGAAGACCCCTATGTGGTGATCGGCCTGTTCCTGGGCGGGCTGCTGCCCTACCTGTTCGGGGCGCTCGGCATGCAGGCGGTCGGCCGCGCCGCCGGTTCGGTGGTGATCGAGGTCCGGCGTCAGTTCAAGGAAATCCCCGGCATCATGGCCGGCACCGCCAAGCCGGATTACGGCCGCGCGGTCGACATGCTGACCAAGGCGGCGATCAAGGAAATGATCGTCCCCAGCATGCTGCCGGTGCTGTCGCCGGTGGTGCTGTACTTCGTGATCCGCGCCGCCGCCGGCCAGTCGGCCGCCTTCACCGCGCTGGGCGCGATGCTGCTCGGCACCATCGTCACCGGCCTGTTCGTCGCGATCTCGATGACCTCGGGTGGCGGCGCGTGGGACAACGCCAAGAAGTACATCGAGGACGGCCACCATGGCGGCAAGGGCTCGGACGCCCACAAGGCCGCCGTCACCGGTGACACCGTCGGCGATCCCTACAAGGACACCGCCGGCCCCGCCGTCAACCCGATGATCAAGATCATCAACATCGTCGCCATCCTGTTGCTGGCGATGGTCGCGGCCTGATCCTTCCCGGATCGTCCGTTTCCTGCCCCCCGGCCGTTCGCGGCCGGGGGTTTTGTTTTGATGGGCACTCGCCCAAACCCCCTTTGTTTTCAAAAAGGGGGAGGTCTGGAGGCGCCAGCCTCCAGGCGGGGGCGGGGCGGCAGCCCCGCAGGGGACCCCGGCCCGCTGACCCGCCACAACCAAGCCGTATCAGCCGAAGGTCCAGGGAGACAGCAGGCATCCAAGGACAGCGACAACGGTTTCGGCGGCGGCACCAGGTTCGGCTTCGTCAAATAGGACAAAGCACCATCCAGAGTGGATAAATAACTTTATCCCCGCAGCATATCAGCTTGACGATATTCACGCGGAAGAAGGCGGGTCTGAGATGCCCGAATTATCTTAATGAAATTATCCTCAAGAACTGTCTTGGCAGACTGAATTTTTTGTTTCCTGAGATGCCCATCCGTTGTCACGAACTCACTGCATTTAACCAATTTTGCAGAAGCAAGGTGGATTGCATCGGCCCCAGCCAGGGAAAGATTGTAATCCCAACGGAGCCGGCGGGCTTCCTCCGCAACAAAAAGATCCGCGGAAACCAGGGTAACCACGCGGCCAGACATCAGGAAAGCATCAAACAATTCCTTTATCGGATCCGTGACAACGCCCTCGACGTGCTGGCATTCCGCGACAGTAATTGTTGATGTAAAAATCTCGACGGCACCATCCCGAGACGCATCACACAAACGGCGCGCGAACCAGACATCGTCACGACGAGACGGGTCCAGTTCTTCCGTTCCGATTTCCAACGACACTTTTGCAAGGTCGATAAAAACACAAGAGTCTAAATATAGACGAGGCTTAGACATCTGGCCCGCGCAACTCCTCAATATAAGACTCGGTGGATAAGGCGCCGGTCAGAGCAGGATCACAACCGAAGAAGGCATTATACTGAGAATCCGACAGGG
>JBDLVO010000310.1:0-3073 GCA_039804805.1 Pseudomonadota bacterium | reverse complement strand
AGCGGTTCGGTCGGGGTCCGTTGCAGCTCTTCCAGCAGCAATTGGTTGGCGGTCTTGCTGGGGGCCTGCGGCCGGGTCGGGCGCGGCGGCGGCGGCGGGGCCGGACGGATGCCGACGAAATCCTCCAGCGTCGGCAGGTCGACCGGGGGACGGCCGCACAGGGTGGCGAATTTCTCGACGTCCTTGGCCAGCGAGCGGATCCCGCGCAGTTCGGCGAACAGGCGCGAGCCGGCGGGGTCGAGGAAATCGCTGGCGCAGAACAGGATGTTCTCGCCGTTGGCGTAGCGGGGAAACAAGCGGGGATCGATCGTCAGCGCGCGCAGGCTGAGGTCGAGCACGATGAAGGAGAAGCGGTCCATCTCCGGCCCGAAATGGGCGGCGGCGCGCTGGGGATGCTGGAAATGGCGGTGGCCGAGTTCGGCGCCCTGGCCCGGATCGAGCCCGGGGACGAACATCCCGTCGTAATCGATCAGCTTGAGGCCACGCTCCTGCACCAGGATGTTGCCGTTCTGGAGGTCGCCATGGGCCAGCCCGGCCTCGCGCAACTGCTTCTCCAGCGCGCGCAGCCGGGTCAGCAGGGTGTTGATCGCCGATTTGCGGCGGTGGTTGCGCTCCAGCCAGATCCCGAGCGGGGTGCCGTTGACCCATTCCATCTTGACCAGCGGGAAATCGGCGCCGCGGACGCGGATCCCGGCCGGCTGGAACTCGAAGCCGACGAACGGAGCGAACGGCCCGGCCAGCGGCGCCAGGGCGGCGCCGATATGGGCATAGCGCCGCTCCAGGTCGGGCGCCTCGCGGTGGAAGCAGCGCACCGCGTAGGTCCGCCGTCCGTGGCTGAGGGCGTAGGTGACGACGAAGCCGCCGCCATAGGCCTGGGGCAGGCCGCGCTCGTTGCGGGCCACGACCGCCTGTTGCAGCACCGGATCGGTGAAGGCCAGATGCGGGGCCTGGACCGCGTCGTTATAGGTGTCGGGCGAGGGATAGGCCATCGCGCCTAGCCCAGCACCAGCAGGGTGCAATCGTCGCGCCGCATCCGCTTGCCCACCCGCTCCTCATGAACCAGATCGGCGAAGGCCTCGGCCGAGGCCAGCCCGAGCAGGCGGCCGAGCCGCTCGTCCGGGTCGGCCAGCAGCCAGGCCCCCAGCGCGTCGGTCATCAGCAGCACGCGCGGATTGACCGTGCCCTTGAGGCCCCATTCCGCCGTCATCGCCTGGAGGGTGGCCGGCCGCAGCAGCGCCTCGTTGCGTTCGGGCCGGGTCGACAGCAGCATCGGCCGCGCCGCGAATTGTTCGGCGCTCTCATAGGGGAACGAGGCCACCAGCCGGCCGGACGACACCAGCACCGCCAGCGAATCCCCCACCGCCAGCAGCCGCACCCGCTCCTCCGGCCGCGACACCGACAGGCCGAGCAGGGTGGCGAACGAGCCGCGATCGAACGCCGCCTGGGCGCTCCACGACATCGCCTCGCGGTCGAAGCCGGTATTGTATTCGGCGATCGCCGCCGCCAGCCAGTCCGGCCCCAGTTCGGGATGGGCGATGAAGCGCCGCACCAGCACCCGGGCCCAGGCCGCCGAATGATAGGATTCGCTGGCGCCGTCGCTGATGGCGTAGAGACCGCGCTGCGGCCAGCAGCAGGCGGCGTCCTCGTTCTCCTGGGGTGCCGTTTCCAGCTTGGGCACCTGGGCCTCGAACAACGGCCGCATCAGGCCCTCCTCCGCTCCGGCCGGCCTCGGGTCGGCCCGCTTCGCCCCCGCCGCCGCGCCGCGCGGGGCGGCGGATGCCGCCGCCCCCCGCCGTCTGCTCACCCCCGGCGCCTAACGCAGGTTGGCGGCCTGGGTGCCGATCTCGAAGAAATCGACGATTTCCTCGATATTGGCCTTGTAGCCGAAGAAGCGCGAATCCGCCTCGGCGTCGTGACCCTTGGCCTGCGCCGCCGGCAGCAGGTGGGGCGGGAACACGCTCGACATGCGGTACAGCATCTTCGAATAGGAATCCGGCAGGCCGCGCTCGGTCGCCGGGAACAGCACCGCCGAGCCGCTGGTGCGGTCGATGTGCAGATTGAACAGCAGCGCGGTGCCGTCGCCGGTGGCGATCTGCTTCAGCCCGTCGGCGACGCGCGAGGGATCGCCGTCGGTCGACTGGCCGTCGGTGACGTGGATGATGGTCGGCGGATAGGAATTGGGGTGGGCGTCGCACCACGCCACCAGCACCTCGGCCGCCTTGTGCAGCGCCTCGCACATCGGGGTGCCGCCCTGGTTGACCGGCTCGAACCACACCGGGAACTTGACCGACACCTCGACCAGTCCGCCGGCGCCGTCGCTGACCTTCTTGGTCTTCTCGTCGACGCGCAGCACGTTGGCCTCGATCTCCGACAGCGGGTGGATGATCCCGCCGGCCAGGGCGCCGCGGAAGCCGCTGCCGACCCCGGCCCCGCCATAGGCGATCACGCCGACATCGAAGTAATTGCGCACGCCGTCGGCGCGGGTGCTGCGGATCACCAGTTGGTAGAGGGTCTTGTTGAGAACGTTGGCGACGAATTCCGCCTTGGATTCCCCCGACTCAAGGATTTCATCCATCGAGCCGGACTGGTCGATCACGAACAGGAAGCAGGTCGGATTGGCGCGGCTGATATCGGCGGTATAAGGCATGGGGTCCCCCGGACTGAAACGCGGCGCAGTGTAGCATCGTTGCCTGCGCCGGAAAAAGCGGCCGTCCCCCGGGCGAATGAGCGCCGCCCGGGGCGCCGCGCGCGGCGGCCGTCGACCGGATCGGGGCCGGCCGGCCGCCAGACTGGGCGGTCAGGGATGGCCGCGGAACAGGCCGACCAGGACCACCACCGCCACCGACACCACCCCCACCACGATCAGGGTGCGCATGTGGCCGCCGGTGCCGGTATTGATCTTGCCGGCGGCGGCGCGGTCGGTGTTGCCGATCACCACTTCGGTCTTGCCGATCGAACTGCTCTGGGAATGCTGGATGGTGGCGTGGGCCCCGGCCTGGGTGGCCTTGGCGGTCTGGTCGGTGAAGGAACTGAGGGCGGCGTCGAGCGCGGTGACGTCGAGCTTCATCTCGGC
>JBDLVO010000309.1:0-14519 GCA_039804805.1 Pseudomonadota bacterium | reverse complement strand
TGCCGGGTTCCGCGCGCTGTTCGCCGGCACCCCGGTCAAGCGGGTGGGGCGGGACCGTTTCGTCGCCACCGTGCTGGTGGCGATCGCCAACGGCCGTCGCCGCGAACTGCGCCCGTTGGTGGAGCGGCTGCGCGACGATCCGGCCGAGCCGGTGCGGGCGATGGCCGGGTGGGCCGCCTCAAACCTCGGCGGCGAGGGCGCGGGCGAGCTGTGACAGCGCTTCCTGATGACGCTCGTTGGAAATAACCGCGAAATTACGGGCAAGTTCCAGGCACATCCGCTGACGCGAATTGAGGTCGCTGCCACGATCGCCGTCGATACCCTCGAAGAAGTAATTGACCGGCACCGACAGGGCCTGACCGATCTCGTAGAGGCGGCCGGCGGAGATGCGGTTGATGCCGCGCTCGTATTTATGGGCCTGCTGGTACGTCACGCCGATCAGATCGGCCATCTGCTGCTGGGACAAGCCAAGCATGATGCGACGTTCGCGAATTCTGGCCCCAACATGGCGATCGATATCGTTGGCACGGTTCATAGTCTGATTTGGCCTCATTCTATCCCGTTGCGATTATTTCTTTGGAAATAGTCGCGGGATCCTGTGGTTCTAGACAATACCCACCCCGGAGGAGAGGGTCCCCAACCCAGGTTTGGAATAGGCCGATTCCCCGGGGGCGGCAACCCGAAACTACCCTTACTGTGGAAATCCGTAATACCCAGGGGTGTGCGAGGGCCGACAATATGAGCCGTTTTTAATATGGATGCGACGCAGCATCAGGCCGGGCCGGTCTGCTCGATCCAGCCGCCGCCCAGCACGCGATGATTGTGATAGATCACGCAGGCCTGACCGGGCGCGACGCCGTATTCGGGCTGGTCGAGCCGGATTTCGGCCTGGCCGCCGGCGCCGCGCCGCAGCCGGGCCGGGGCGGGCGGGCGGGTCGAGCGGACCTTGACCGTGACCTCGGCCTCGGTTTCCGGCCCGCCCAGCCAGTTGAGCCCGGACAGGGTGATCCGCCGCCGCGCCAGCGCCGGGCGCGGGCCGACCACCACCCGGTTGGCGCCGGCGTCGAGCCCCAGCACATAGAGCGGCGGCCCGCCGCCGATCCCCAGCCCGCGCCGCTGGCCGACGGTGAAATGGACGATGCCGGGATGGTGCCCCAGCACCCGCCCGTCCTGATCGACGATCTCGCCCGGCCGCAAGGTTTCGTGGTGGTGCGTGCCCACCAGCCCGACATGGTCGCCATCGGGAACGAAGCAGATGTCCTGGCTGTCGGGCTTGGCCGCCACCGGCAAGCCGTGGCGGGCGGCGAGGGCGCGGGTCTCGGCCTTGTTGCTCATCCCGCCGAGCGGAAAGCGCAGGAAGTCGAGCTGGTCGCGGGTGGTGGCGAACAGGAAATAGGACTGGTCGCGGCCGGGATCGGCGCCGCGCCACAATTCGGCCCCGTCCGGCCCGGGGCGGCGGCGGACGTAATGCCCGGTCGCCAGCGCGTCGGCGCCGAGGTCGCGCGCCAGCCCGATCAGGTCGCGGAACTTGACGGTGCGGTTGCATTCGACGCAGGGGACCGGGGTCCGCCCGGCGGCATAGCTGGCGGCGAAGGGGAGGATCACGTCGCGGCGGAACTCGGCTTCGAGATCCTGGACGTAATGGGGAATGCCCAGTTTGTCGGCCACCGCGCGGGCGTCGCGCAGGTCGCGCCCGCCGCAGCATCCCACCGCCGTATCGCACGGGTCATGCAGCCGCAGCGTCACCCCGATCACCTGATAGCCGCGTTCCAGCAGCGCTGCCGCGGTGGCCGAGGAATCGACTCCGCCCGACATCGCCACCACCACCCGGGTCTCCCCCGGCGGCCGCTCCGGCCGGATCGGATCGAGATCGATCTCGTCGAGGCTCATCGTCTGACCCTGGGTTAATGTGGGCTCCGCCCACGCCCGCCAGGGGCCGCAAGGCCCCTGGACCCCTTCCCTTGTCGCGGGCGTCCCCGACCATCAAGGGGTTCCAAGGGCCTTGCGGCCCTTGGCGGGTGTGGGCAGCGCCCACGTTCTACGGCTTCAGCCGCGCCGCGATCTGGTCATAGGATTCAACCTGGGCGAGCGGCCCGATCGCGGCGACGGTGGGGGTGGTGGCGAACAGGCGGCGGGCGACCCGGGCGCAATCCTCCGGGGTGACCGCCTCGATGCCGGCGACCACCTCGGCGACGCTGACCGGGCGGCGGTAGATCGCCATCTGGCGGGCCAATTGCTCGCAACGCGACGAGGTGCTTTCCAGGCTCATCAGGATCGAGGCCTTGAGCTGGGCGCGGGCGCGCTGGACCTCGATCTCGCGCACGCCGGCGCCGACCTTGACGATCTCGTCGCACATCACCGGGATCAGCTCGGCCACCTCGTCCTCGCCGGTGCCGGCATAGACGCCGAACAGGCCACCATCGTCATAGGACGAGGCGAAGGAATAGATGGTGTAGACCAGCCCGCGCTTTTCGCGCACCTCCTGGAACAGCCGGCTCGACATGCCGCCGCCGAGCAGGGTCGACAGCACCGAGGCGGCGTAATAATCCGGGTCCTGGTAGGTGACGCCGTCGAAGCCGACCACGATGTGGACCTGTTCGAGGTCGCGTTCCTCGCGGAAATCGCCGCCGCGATAGCGGGCCGTGTCGGTGGCCGAGGCGCGCGGCGGCGGCAAAGCGGCGAAGGCGCGTTCCGCCGCCGCCACCAGCTTGTCATGGTCGATCCGGCCCGAGGCCGACAGCACCATCGCCGGGGCGGAATAATGGTCGCGCATGTAGCCGAGGATGGTGTCGCGTTCCATTCCCCGCACCACCGCCTCGGTTCCCAGCACGGCGCGGCCGAGCGACTGGTCGGGATAGGCGGTGGCCTGGAAATGGTCGAAGATGATGTCGTCGGGGGTGTCGATCGCCTGATTGATCTCCTGCACCACCACCGCCTGCTCGCGCGCCAGTTCCTCGGGGTCGAGGGTCGAGTGCTGGAGGATGTCGGCGATGATGTCGAGCGCGAGGCCGGCATCCTCCTTCAGCACCTTGGCGTAATAGGCGGTGTGGTCGCGGGCGGTGTAGGCGTTGAGGTGGCCGCCGACCGCGTCCATCTCCTCGGCGATGTCGAGGGCGCTGCGCCGCTCGGTGCCCTTGAACGCCATGTGCTCCAGCAGGTGGGACACGCCGTTGACCGCCACCGGCTCGTGGCGGGTGCCGGCCTCGACCCACACCCCGAGCGAAACCGTCTCGACCGTCTCCATCGGATCGGTGACGACGCGCAGACCCGAATCAAGGCGGGTTTCCCGGATGGTGTCGCTCATGCGCGGTTACGCCCGGCGAAGGCGCGCACCGCGCTTTTCAGCGCCTCGGCGTCGTTGGCGACGGCCTCGACCCGCTCCGGTCGCTCGAACAGGTCGGCGAGATGGGGTGGTAAACCGGGGCGGGTGCCGGTGGCGCGCTCGACCGCGTCGGGGAACTTGGCGGGATGGGCGGTGGCCAGCGCCACCAGCGGCAGCCCGTCCGGCACCTCGGCCCTGAGGGCCGCGGCGACGCCGATCGCCGAATGGGGATCGAAGGTCTCGCCGGTGGTGGCCTTCAGCCGGCGCATCGCCGCCAGCGTCGCCTCGTCGTCGAGCCGGTCGGCCGAGAACACCGCGCGCATCGCCTGCCACGCCGTTTCGGGCAGGGTCATCGCGCCGGTCTGGCGGAAATCGGCCATCAGCCCGGCCACCGCCGCGCCGCCGCCGGGGACGGTCAGCGCCATCAGCCGTTCGAAATTGCTGGAAACCTGAATGTCCATGCTGGGAGACAAGGTGGGGACGACACCGCTGGTCCGCATCACCCCGCTTGCGAAAAAGCGGGTGAGGATGTCGTTGCTGTTGGACGCCACCACCAGCCGCTCGACCGGCAGCCCCATTAGCCGCGCGGCATAGCCGGCGAAGACGTTGCCGAAATTGCCGGTCGGCACCGAGAAGCCGACCGGGCGGTCGGGCGCGCCCAGCGCCAGCGCCGCCCAGAAATAATAGACGATCTGGGCCATCACCCGGGCCCAGTTGATCGAATTGACCGCCGAGAGATGAACTTCGTCGCGGAAGCCATGGTCGGCGAACAGCGCCTTGACCAGATCCTGGCAGTCGTCGAAGGTGCCGGCGACCGCGAGGTTGCGGACGTTGCCGGACAGCACGGTGGTCATCTGCCGCCGCTGCACCTCGGACACCCGTCCCTGGGGATGCAGGATCAGGATATCGACGGCGGCCCGGTCGCGGCAGGATTCGATCGCGGCCGAGCCGGTATCGCCCGAGGTGGCGCCGACGATGGTGACGCGGGCGCCGCGCCGGGCCAGCACCGCGTCGAACAGCCGCCCGACCAGTTGCAGGGCGTAATCCTTGAAGGCCAGGGTCGGGCCGTGGAACAGCTCCATCACCCAGCGGTCGGCGTCGAGCTGCTTGAGCGGGGCGACGGCGGGATGGGCGAAGCCCTGATAGGATTCGAGACAGAGCCGGGGCAGCTCGGCCTCGACCACGCTGCCTTCCATGAACGGCCGCATCACCCGGGCCGCCAGTTCGGGATAGGACAGGCCGCGCATCGCCCGGATCTCGGCCGGGGAGAAATGCGGCCATTCGCGCGGCAGATACAGGCCGCCATCACCGGCCAGGCCGGCCAGCAACACGTCGTCGAATCCAAAACCCGGCGCAAGGCCGCGCGTACTGACATAATCCAAGGACAAGGCTCCCGGGGAACGGCTGGAAAATGGGCAGGTACACTAGCCCGGATTCTTCCCGCTGTCACGGCCGGCGGGTATGCGGGAAAGGCGGGCTCCGCCCGCACCCGCCAAGGGCCGCAGGCCCTTGGATCCCATTCCTGGTCCTGCGCGCTTCCGGCGCCCGCGCCCAAGCGGACCGGCCCGACCCTCGACGGGATCCAAGGGCCTTGCGGCCCTTGGCGGGTGCGGGCAGAGCCCGCTTTTTTCACCGCACCTTGCGCGACCCGTGGCGGCGGAGATGAACCAGCCGGCGATAGGTCGGATCGTCGGGGTTCTTCGCCAGCGCCGCCGCCTCGTCGAGATAACGGCGCAGCGACAGCGGGGCGAAATGTTTGCGGTCGGCACCGATCGGGCAGACCTTGGCGCAGGTGCCGCAGGGCCAATGGCCCTCGTCGCGCAGCACGATGTGGTGGCGGGTGCATTCGTCCTTGTCGAGGTCGCCGAGGATGCCGTCGTCGCGGGTGCGGATCGCGCGGGCCGGGCAGGTCTTCTCGCACAGGCCGCATTTGGTGCACAGCTCCTCGGCCAGCAGCGGATCGGGCGGGATCTCGGCCGAGGTGATCACCGAATTGAGCCGCAGCCGGGGGCCGTATTCCGGCACCAGCAGGTTGCGCGAGACTCCGACCGTGCCGAGTCCGGCATATTTGGCGGCGTAGGTGTGGCTGAACGAACCGAACGGATTGATCAGCAGCGCCTCGAGGCTGGCATAGCCGTCGCGCGGCAGGCACAGGGTGGGGTAGCCCTGGCGGTTGAGCCCGGTGGCGAGGCGGTAGGCGATCTCGTCGAGCAGCCGGTTCGAGGTGTCGTACATTTCCTGGTAATTGATCGACGGGGTCGATTCAATCACCGGCAGCAGCATCGGCACCCCGACCACGATCACCGAGCGGGCGCCGGGAAAGATCGCCTCGGGGCGGTAATCGGGCGGGACCTCGCCGATCTCGGCCCAGCGTTCGACCGGGGCGAAGCCGACCAGATCGGCGCCGAGCGCCAGCGCCTGGTCGCGCAGCGCCTGCTTCAGCGCCTCGGCCGGGGTCTGGGCGGGGCGGGGGAGGGGTTTGACGGCCATCGGGGGGAGTCCTCTTGTCGGATCAGGCGAGGGTGGCGGCATCGAGCGCGGTGGCGAGGTCGGTCCACAGATCCTCGACCGCCTCGATCCCGACCGACAGCCGCAGCAGGTCGTCCGGCACCGGCGAGGTCGGGCCCTCGATGCTGGCGCGGTGCTCGATCAGGCTTTCGACCCCGCCGAGCGAGGTGGCACGGCGCCACAACTCCACCCGGGCGGCGGTGGCGTGGCCGGGGAAGCCGGGCAGGCCGGGATACAGCACCGCCGCCACCGCCGGATGGGAAGACAGACGCTCGGCCAGGGTCAGCGCCGAGGCCGACTGGGCGCGCACCCGCAAAAACAGGGTGCGCAGGCCGCGTTGCAGCAGCCACGCCTCGAACGCGCCGGGCACGCCGCCCTGCTGCACCTGCACCGCCTTGATCGCCGTCCAGAATTCATCAGCGCGGGCGGCGGTGACGGTGCCGGCGATCACGTCGGAATGGCCGTTGAGATATTTGCTGGCCGAATGCACCACCAGATCGGCGCCCAGGCTCAGCGGCCGGGTCAGCACCGGGGTGGCGGCGGTCGAATCCACCGCGAGGCGGGCGCCGGCGGCGTGGGCCAGCTCGGCCAAAGCGGCGATGTCGCTGACCGTCCACAGCGGATTGGCCGGGGTTTCGGCCCAGACCAGTTTGGTCCGTCCCGGCCGCAGCGCCGCCCGCACCGCGTCGAGGTCGGCGGTATCGACGAAGCTGACCTCTAGGCCCCAGCGGCTGGCGGCGCCGGTCAGCCACGCCCGCAGCGCCCAGTACATCACCCGCCCCACCACCACATGGTCGCCGGGGGCCAGCGCCTGGAACACCGCCGTCGCCGCCGCCATGCCCGAGGCGAACAGCAGGGTGCCGGTGCCGCCCTCCAGCCCGTTGAGGGTGGCGGCGGCGGCGTCGAACGACGGATTGTCGGCGCGGGCGTAACAGCGGCCCCGGCCATAGCCGAGATCCTCGTCCCGCTCGTAGGTGGTGGACAGATGCAGCGGCGGGATCACCGCCCCGGTCAGCGGGTCGGGATGGCTGGCGGCATGGGCGGCGACGGTTTCGGGGCGGCGGGGATGGGTCATGGCACGGGCCTCGGGACGGGGTCAGGGAGGGACGGGGGGCGATCAGATCGCCACGGCGGGGAAGGCCTCGTCGCGCGGCAGCGGGCGGGCGGCGGCGCCCAGTTCGGTCAGCAGCCGGGTCTTCCAGCCGAGCAGCTCGCCGTCGAGCCGGTCGCGCGGCCGGGCCAGCGGCAGCGGCAGGTCGAGCCGGATCCGGCCGGGATCGGGCTGCATCACCACCACCCGGTCGGCCAGCACCAGCGCCTCCTCGATGTCGTGGGTGACCAGGATCAGGGTCGGGCGGTCATAGGCCCACAATTCGAGCAGATGGTCCTGCAACCCGGCCCGGGTCAGGGCGTCGAGCGCCGAGAACGGCTCGTCGAGCAGCAGTACCCGGGGCCGCCGCACCAGGGCGCGGGCCAGCGCCACCCGCTGCGCCTGTCCGCCCGACAATTCGCGTGGCCAATGGCCGCGGCGGTCGAGCAGGCCGACCCGTTCCAGCGCCTGTTCGACCCGGTCGCGGTATTCGGCGGCGGGCAAAGCGCGGATGCCGAAGCCGACATTGTCCTCGATGCTGAGCCAGGGCATCAGCCGGGGCTCCTGGAACACCACCGCGACGTCGGGATGGGGCTCGACGATCGGGGCGCCGTCGAGGGCGATCCGCCCGCGCGACGGCGCGTCGAGTCCGGCGATCAGCCGCAGCAGGGTGCTCTTGCCGCAGCCCGAGCCGCCGACGATGGCGAGGATCTCGCCTTCCGGGATCGAGAGAGTCAGGCCGGACAGCGCCAGCGTGCCGTTGGGATAGCGCTTGTCGAGTTGGGTCAGGGTCAGCATGGCGCGCTCACTCGGCCGGGGAAAAGGAATCCTGCCAGGTCAGCAGGCGGGCGGACAGGGCGGCGAGCAGGCTGTCGGTCAGCTTGCCGAGCAAGGCGAAGGCGACGATCGAGGCCAGGATCACCGCCGGCCGTCCGGTCTGCTGGCCATCGACCAGCAGGAAGCCCAGCCCCTGTTCGGCGCCCATGAACTCGGCGGCGACCACGAACATCCAGCCCAGCCCGAGGCCGGCGCGCAGGGCGATCAGATAGCTCGGCAGGGTGGCCGGCAGCAGGATGCGGGTGATCATCTCGCGGTGGCCGAAGCGCAGGCTGCGGCCGACCTCGACCAGCTTGCGATCGACCCCGAGGATCGCCGCGCCGAGGCTGAGATAGATCGGGAAGAACACCCCGACCGCGATCAGCGTCACCTTGGAGGTCTCGAAGATGCCGAACCACAGGATGAACAGCGGCACCCAGGCGATCGAGGGGATGTTGCGTAGCGCCTGGAGGGTCGGGTCGAGCAGCCGCCGCGCCAGCGGCCAATAGCCGCTGAGGGCGCCGAACAGGGTGCCGGCGGCGACGCCGAACAGGAAGCCGAGCGCCACCCGTTGCAGCGTCGCCAGCACATGCGGCCCCAGTTCGCCGTTTTGGGCCAGCGCGGCCAGGGTGGCGAGGATCCGCGACGGGGTCGGCAGCAGCCGGTCGTCGGCCCAGCCGAGGGCGACCGCCGCTTCCCAGCCGAATGCCAGCCCGAGCGGCAGGATCAGGCCGAGGGCGAGCCCGCCCGCCGCCCGGCCGGCGCCGCCGCGCCCGGGGGCCGCCGCCAGCACGGCGGCGGGAGCGGTCAGGGCGCCGCCCATCTCACTTCACCCCCAGCCGGGCGCCGAAGGCCGGCTCGATCAGCGCGGCGGCGGTGGCGGGGACATCGACGGCGGCCGGGATCACCCCGGCCTGCTGGAGCGCCAGCCCGGCCTGGGTGATGGTGTCGCGCTGACGCTCGCCGATCGCGGCGGTGGCGAGATCGGTGCGTTCGAGCTGGCGGGCGGCGACCGCCTCACTCAGCTTGGCCTGCTCGACGATCACCCGCTTCAACTCGGCCGGATTGGCCAGGGCGAAGGCGCGGGCGCGCTCATAGGCGCGGATCACCGCCTCGACCAGCTCGGGATGGGCGGCGGCGAAGGCCTCGCGGGTGTTGAGCACCCCCCAGGTGTTGAGGTCGGCATTGCGGTAGAAGATGTGGGCGTGGTCCTCCAGTTCGGCCTGGGCGAACAGCGGGTCGAGCCCGGCCCAGGCATCGACGTCGCCCTTGGCCAGCGCCAGCCGTCCGTCCTGATGCTGCAACAGCACCAGCTTGATGTCCTTTTCGCTGAGGCCGACTCCGGCCAGGGCGCGGATCAGGAACACATGCGGATCGGTGCCGCGCGTCGCCGCCACCCGCTTGCCCTTGAGGTCGGCCACGCCCTGGATCGGCGAACCGTCGCGGGTCAGCAGCGCGGTCCATTCCGGCCGGGAATAGACATAGATCGACTTGACCGGATTGCCGTTGATGCGGGCCAGCAACGCCGCCGAACCGGCCGACGAGCCGAAATCGAGCCCCTGGGCGTTGAGGAATTCCAGCGCCTTGTTCGACCCTTGCGACAGCACCCAGCGCACCTTGACGCCGTCCTTGGCCAGCTCTTCCTCCAGCCAGCCCTTTTCCTTCAGCACCAGACTGACCGGGTTGTAATAGGCGTAATCGATGCGGACCTCCTCGACCTTGTCGGCGGCGAGGACGGGGGCGGCGAAGCCGACCAGGGCGAGCAGGCCAAAAGCCAGCGGGCGAAGACGGGACAACATCGGAGACGCTCCGTTCTGACGGGGGGAACCGGAGGCCGACCCTAGTCAGCGCCCCGATCCAGGTCAAGAACAAAGCCATTAGAATAGTAGATAAGTAGCTAATAGAAGCGGGGCGGCCGGGTCTGTTCGCGTCCCAAGCGGGGCGGTCGCCCCGCACCCCGCCCGGAGGCTGTCGCCTCCCGTCTGGTTGATCTCGGATTTCGGGGTGATGTGGGCTCCGCCCACCCCCGCCAAGGGCCGCAAGGCCCTTGGAACCCATTGGGGATCGGGCGCGGACCGGCCTTTCAGCTTGGGCGCGGATGTTTGCCGCGCGAAGGGCAAGGAAAGGGTTCCAAGGGCCTTGCGGCCCTTGGCGGGTGCGGGCGGAGCCCGCCAATGCAAACGCCCCTCTCCCGGGTGGGAGAGGGGCGCGATGCTTACGCTAAACGTCGAAGCTTACTCGGCCGCGTCCGGCAGGCCGGCGAAGCGGCGCAGCAGGGCGAAGCGACGCTTGATCGCGTCCTCGGCGTGGTGGACCAGGGTGTCGTAGCGCTCCGGATTGGCCCGCTGGACCATCTGGAAGCGGGCCTCGCCCTTCATGAAGTCGGCGAGGCTGGCCGACGGCTCCTTCGAGTCGAGGGAGAGCGGGTTCTCGCCGCTGCCGATCTTGCGCGGATCCCAGCGGAACAGCGGCCAGTAGCCGGCGTCCACCGCCATCTTCTGCTGATGCAGGCCGTTGGCGAGGTCGTAGCCGTGGGCGATGCAATGCGCATAGGCCACGATCAGCGACACGCCGGGATAGGCCACCGCGTCCTGGAAGGCGCGGACGGTCTGGACGTCGCGGGCGCCGAAGGCGACGTTGGCGACGTAGACGTCCCCGTAGGCCATCGCCATCATGCCGAGATCCTTCTTCGGCAGCGACTTGCCGGCGACGGCGAACTTGGCGGCGGCGCCGATCGGGGTGGCCTTGGACTGCTGGCCGCCGGTGTTGGAATACACTTCGGTATCCATCACCAGGATGTTGACGTTGCGGCCGGAGGCGAAGATGTGGTCGAGGCCGCCATAGCCGATGTCATAGGCCCAGCCGTCGCCACCGACGATCCACACCACCTTCTCGCTGAGGTAATCGGCGACCTGTTCCAGCCGGCGGGCGCGCGGGTCGTCGAGCCCGGACAGGATCCGGCGCAGATCGTCGATGCGGGCGCGCTGGGCGGCGACCGCCACCTCGCTGTCCTCGACGGCGTGGGCCAGTTCGTTGACCAGCTTCTCCGGCAGCTTGCCGTCGGTGGCCAGGCTGGTCAGCAGCAGCTTGGCGTGGGTCTTGTGGTTGTCGAGGCCGAGGCGGAAGCCGAAGCCGAACTCGGCGTTATCCTCGAACAGCGAGTTCGACCAGGTCGGGCCCCGGCCCTCGCTGTTGCAGGTGTAGGGGGTGGTCGGCAGGTTGCCGCCATAGATCGACGAGCAGCCGGTGGCGTTGGCGATCATCAGGCGGTCGCCCCACAGCTGCGACATCAGCTTGACGTAGGGGGTCTCGCCGCAGCCCAGGCAGGCGCCCGAGAACTCGAACAGCGGCTGGAGGAACTGGGCGGTCTTGACGGTCGGCGTGCCGAGCTTTTCCTTGTCGACCTCGGGCAGCGACAGGAAGAAGTCCCAGTTGGCGGCCTCGGCCTCCAGCAGCGGGATCTTGTCTTCCATCTTGAGGGCGCGGCGCGACGGGTCGGTCTTGTCCTTGCCGGGGCAGACCTGGACGCACAGGGTGCAGCCGGTGCAGTCCTCGGGCGCGACCTGGAGCAGATACTGGCTGCCCTTGAACTCGGCGCCACGGTAATCGGCGTGCTTGAGTCCGGCCGGAGCGGCGGCCAGCGCGTCCGGCTCGGCCACCTTGGCGCGGATCGCGGCGTGCGGGCAGACCATCACGCACTTGTTGCACTGGATGCAGGGGGTGGTGTCCCACACCGGGATCTCGGCGGCGATGTTGCGCCGCTCGAACCGGGCGGTGCCGGTCGGCCAGGTGCCGTCGACCGGGAAGCACGACACCGGCAGCAGGTCGCCCCGGTTGGCCAGCATCGGCGCGGTGACGTTCTTGACGAAGGCGGGGGCGTCGTCCGGCACCATCGGCGGGCGGGTGCGGTTGGCGGTGACCCGGCCGGGGAGGGTGACTTCCTGGAGGAACTCCAGGCTGCTGTCCACCGCGGCGTAGTTCTTGGCGACCAGCTTTTCCGACTTGCGGCCGTAGGTCTTCTTGATCGCTTCCTTGATGTGGGCGATCGCCTCGTCGCGCGGCAGCACGCCGGACAACGCGAAGAAGCAGGTCTGCATGATGGTGTTGATGCGGTTGCCCATCCCGGCGGCCAGGGCCACCTTGCGGGCGTCGATCACATGCAGCTTGAGCTTCTTTTCGAGGATCTCTTCCTGCACCTCGCGCGGGAGGTGATCCCACACCTCGTCCTTGTCATAGGGCGAGTTGAGCAGGAAGGTCGCCCCCGGCGCGGCGTAGCGCAGCACGTCGTACTTGTCGAGGAAGACGAAGTGGTGGCAGGCGACGAAATCGGCCTCGTCGAGCAGGTAGGCCGACTGGATCGGGTCGTTGCTGAAGCGCAGGTGCGAGATGGTGATCGCGCCCGACTTCTTCGAATCATAGACGAAATAGCCCTGGCCCTGGAAGCCGGCGTTCTCGGCGATGATCTTGATCGAGTTCTTGTTGGCGCCGACCGTGCCGTCGGCGCCGAGGCCGAAGAACACCGCCCGCTTGACGCCGGGATGGTCGAGCCGGAATTCCGGATCGACCGGCAGCGACAGCTGGGTGATGTCGTCGATGATGCCGACGGTGAAATGCGGCTTGGGCTGGGGCTTGGCGAGTTCGTCGAACACCGCCTTGACCATCCCCGGGGTGAATTCCTTCGAGGCGAGGCCATAGCGGCCGCCGATCACCAGCGGGTCGGTCGCGGTCGGGCGCTGGCCGGCGGCCTTGGCCTCGTGCAGCGCGGCGATGACGTCCTGGTAGAGCGGTTCGCCCACCGCGCCCGGTTCCTTGCTGCGGTCGAGCACGGCGATGGCGCGGGTGGTGGCGGGCAGCGCCGAAATCAGCGCATCGACCGAGAACGGACGATAGAGGCGGACCTTGATCACGCCGACCTTTTCGCCCTTGGCCGCCAGCGCGGTGACGGTCTCGTGGACGGTCTCGGCGCCCGAGCCCATCAGCACGATCACCCGTTCGGCCTCGGGATGGCCGTAATAATCGAACAGCCGGTAGCGGCGCCCGGTCAGGGCCGCGAAGCGGTCCATCTGCGCCTGGACGATGCCGGGACAGGCATCGTACCAGCGGTTGCGGGCTTCCTGCATCTGGAAGAAGGTGTCGGGATTCTGCGAGGTGCCGCGCAGAGTCGGGTGATCGGGCGACAGGGCACGGGCGCGATGCGCCGCCACCGCGTCGGCATCGATCAGCGACAGCAGATCCGCGTCGGTCAGTTCCTCGATCTTGGTGACTTCATGCGAGGTGCGGAAGCCGTCGAAGAAATGCAGGAACGGCACGCGCGAGAGCAGGGTCGAGGCGTGGGCGATCGCGGCGAGGTCGTGCGCCTCCTGGCCCGAGCCCGAGGCCAGCATCGCGAAGCCGGTCTGGCGACAGGCCATCACGTCGGAATGATCGCCGAAGATCGACAGGGCATGGGTCGCCAGCGTGCGCGCGGTGACGTGCATGCAGTAGCTGGTGAGCTCACCCGCGATCTTGTACATGTTGGGGATCATCAACAGCAGGCCCTGGCTGGCCGTGAAGGTGGTCGCCAGCGCGCCCGATTGCAGGGCGCCGTGGACCGCGCCGGCGGCGCCGCCCTCGTGCTGCATCTCGGCCACTTCCAGGACCTGGCCCCAGATGTTCTTCCGCCCTTCCGCCGACCATTGGTCGGCCAGTTCTCCCATCGTCGAGGAAGGGGTGATCGGATAGATCGCCGCCACCTCGCTGACCCGGTAAGCCACCGACGCGCAGGCCTCGTTGCCATCGACCGTGATCAAAGCCCTCTCTGTCATTTCTTGTCCCGTCTGTTTGCACTGCCGGTTCCCGCGCCGCCGCCAAGGGGCGGGCGGAGCGCAGGGAGCGGCAGAATAGTCAAGGCTGCGGTGCCGAAGCAAGTCCCTTACTCAAAAGCTAACCGTTCGGCAATATTATTTCCGCCGCATCCATGCGAATCGGGGGCCGGTTCGGCTTGAAAGCGCAACCGTTGCGCCCTTAGAATGCCGGCAGCCGTAAAACCCTTTGGCAACAAGGCCCGCCCGTGACCCATCGTCCCGCCGCCGCTTTGCTGATCGCCGCCGGTCTGGTTGCCGCGCTGTCCGTGTCCCCGGCCCCGGCCGCCGAGACGGGCCCGGCCCGTCAGGCGGTGGCGGCGGCCCGGCACGACCGCCTCGACGAGGCGCTGCGGCTGGCCCGCGCCGCCCATGACCCGGTGCTGACCCGTCTGGTCACCTGGATCGATTACAGCTCGGGCGGCGTCGATGCCGGCTTCGAGCCCTTGTCGGCCTTCGTCGCCGCCAATCCCGACTGGCCGTTGCTGGGGCCGATCACCCGCCGGGCCGAGGCGGCGATCACCGCCGCGACCCCGCGCGCCAAGGTGATCGCCTGGTTCGACTCCCACCCGCCGCAAAGCGCCGACGGCGGCATGGCCTATGCCCGCGCCCTGCGCGCCGCCGGTCAGGCCGACAAGGCGGCCAAGGTCGCCCGCGACACCTGGGTCGAGCAGAGCTTCGGCGCCCAGCAGGAAACCCAGTTCCTCGCCGCGCTCGGCGATCTGCTGCGGCCGGAGGATCACTGGCGCCGGCTCGACCGGCTGCTGTGGGACCGCCAGGACGTCTCGGCGCGGCGGATGCTGCCCCGGGTCGAGCCCGGCTGGCGCATGGTGGCCCAGGCCCGGCTTGGCCTCCAGGCCGACGAGGCGCCGGAACCGCTGCTGGCGGCGGTGCCGGCCCATCTGCGCGACGATCCCGGCCTGATCTACGAGCGGGTGCGCTG
>JBDLVO010000308.1:0-4720 GCA_039804805.1 Pseudomonadota bacterium | reverse complement strand
AGATGGAGCGACACCTCGTCCTGCAATCCCCACAGCGAGGGGAAAGCCGGCACGGTAATCAGCACCCGCCCGCCCGGCACCAGCACCCGCCCCATCTCGGTCAGGGCGGCCTGATCGTCGGCGAGATGTTCCAGCACGTCGGTGGCCAGCAACAGATCGACCGTCCCGTCGGCAAACGGCATCGCCTCGGCCGAACCGAGCCGCACCGGCGGCAGCCCGCGCCGGGCACAATAGGCCACCGCCTCGGGCGAGACGTCGAGCCCGCCGACGTTGCGGAACCCCAGTTCCCCGAGCAGGATCAGGTTGGTACCCGAGGAGGTGCCGACATCGACCACCGCCCGCTCGGGACCGAGGCCCAGGCCCCGGATCAGCCGGGCGAACAGGCGGCGACGGCAGACGAACCACCAATGGTGTTCGACCACCCGGTCCTCGATCTCGTAGGTTTCCGTCTTCACGTCGTCTCCGTTCCCGCATGGGCCAGGGCCAGCCAACAGAACAGGGCCAGCCGTTCGTCGCTCTCGTTGCGGCGGTGGCGCTCCCACCGCGCGGCCAGCCAGGATTCATCGAGATCGGGCAACCGCCCGGCCGGCGGCGGAGCGAGCCGGCGCAACCAGGCGCCGATCGGCATGCCGAACCCCTTCTTGCGCCGCCGCAGCAGCGAATCCGGCACCCGCCCGGCGAAGGCCCGCTTGAGCAGGCGCTTGCGCTCGCCGCGATGCAGCTTGAAGCGCCGGGGCAGGCGGGCGGCGAAATCGACCACCGCCGCGTCGAGAAAGGGAGAGCGCAATTCCAGCCCGTTCAGCATGCTGGCGCGATCGGATTTGACCAGGATGTCGTCCTGAAGATAGAGCCGGGTGAAATATTCAAGGGCGCGATCGACCGGATGATCGGCACCGGCCTCGTCCCAGGCGGCCAGGGCCTCGGCATAGACCTCCTCGGCCGGGGCCGGCTCGCCGAACAGCCGGGCGATCTCGTCGAGGGCGAGCGGGGCCATCCAGGTCGGAATCCAGCAGGCCGGCGCCGCCCGCACCCCGCCCAGCCAGCGGCGGATCTTGAAATCGAGGCTCATGTTGGCGTCGGAGCGCGGCAGATGGCCGGCGAGGCCGGCGCACCAGCCGCTGACCGCCCCCGGCACCACCGCCCGCCAGGCGCGGGTCGGGGCCAGGGCCAGGAACGGATCGTAGCCGGCGAACAATTCGTCGCCGCCATCGCCGGTCAGCGCCACCTTGACCCGGCCGGCGGCGAAGCGGCACACCCGCCAGGTCGGCAGCACCGAGGAATCGGCGATCGGCTCGTCGAGACGCGACAGCAGCGGCACCAGCCCGTCGCGCGCCTCCTCCAGCCGGCAGAGATCGCGATGATGGCGGCTGCCGACCGCCTCGGCCATGGTCTGGGCGTAGGCGCTTTCGTCGAAGCTGGGCTCGTCGAACCCCATCGCGAAGGTTTCGATCCGCTCGGGCGGCAGATGTTGGGCCATCGCCCACACCACCGCGCTCGAATCCACCCCGCCGCTCAACAGCGCGCCGAGCGGCACGTCGCTTTCCAGCCGGCGCGCCACCGCATCGCTGAACAAGGCCCGCAATTCGTCGGCGAGGTCGTCGAGGCCCCGCCGGGCCAGCGCCGGATCGGGGGCGAGGCGGAAACGCCAATATTCGCGCTGCTCGAGGCCGCCGTCGCCGAGGTCATAGCGCAGCCAATGCCCCCCCGGCAGCTTGCGCACCGCGCGGTAGCGGGTCAGCGGCGCCGGAATGAAGCCATAGGCGAACAGCTTCTTGAGGGCGAGCCGGTCGGCGGTGTCCTCCACCGCCGGGTGGCGCATTAGCGCGGTCAGTTCCGAGCCGAACACGAAGGAATCGCGACCGGCGGCATAATAAAGCGGCTTCTTGCCGAAGCGGTCGCGGGCGAGGAACAGCAGATGGCGCCGCCGGTCCCACAGGGCGAAGGCGAACATGCCGTCGAGCCGGCCGGGTAGATCCTCGCCCCATTCCTCCCAGCCATGCACCAGCACCTCGGTGTCGCAATGGTCGGTGACGAAGCGATGGCCGCGTTCGATCAGCGTCCGCCGCAATTCGTGGTGGTTATAGATTTCCCCGTTGAACACCACCACCACCGACCCGTCCTCGTTGCCGAGCGGCTGGGCGCCCCGGGTGGGATCGAGGATGGCGAGACGGCGATGGGCCAGAAACACCCGGGCCGTCTCGTCGATCAGGCTGCCGGCGCCGTCGGGGCCGCGATGGGCGATCGACGCGGCCATCGCCGCCAGCACGGCGGCGTCGCCCCTCCCGACGAACCCGGCGATGCCGCACACCGGCTCAAGCCTCCGGCCGGTCGGACTTGCCCGGCCGGTCGAAATTGATGCTGTCGCGGATCAGATAGGTCGGCTTGCCCTGCGCCTCGTAATAGACCCGCACCAGCATCTCGGCGAGGAAACCGAGCAGGACGAACATCATCCCCATCAGGGTGGCGAACACCGACAGCAACGGCAGCGGGGTCAGGATGAACGACACCCCGTCGAACAGCTTGAGCCCGCAGGCATACAGAAACGACAGGACGCCGAGGGCGAGCGAGAACAGCCCGGCCGCGCCGAACACATAGATCGGCTTGGTGGTGAAATCGCCCATGAACTTGACCAGCATCAGGTCGAGCAGCACCTTGCCGATCCGCTCCAGGCCGTATTTGGACTGGCCGAAGCGACGGGGATGGTGGCGGACCGGCAGCTCGGTCACCCGCGCCCCCTGCCACGAGGCGTAGATCGGCACGAAGCGATGCATCTCGCCATAGAGCCGCACCCCTTCCAGCACCTCGCGGCGATAGGCCTTGAGCGAGCAGCCGTAATCGTGCAGATGCACCCCGGAAATGCGCGAGATCAGCCAGTTGGCGATCCGGCTCGGCAGGTTGCGACGCAGGGCGGCATCCTGGCGGTTGAACCGCCAGCCCGACACCACGTCATAGCCTTCCTCCAGCTTGGCGAGCAGGGCGGGAATGTCGGCCGGATCGTTCTGCAGGTCGCCGTCGAGCGGGATCAGGATCTCGCCGGACGCGGCATCGATCCCGGCCATCATCGCCGCGGTCTGGCCGTGATTGCGGCGGAAATTGATCACCTTGAGGCGGGGATCGGCGGCGGCCAGCGCCGCCAGTTCCTCGGCGGTGCCGTCGGTGCTGCCGTCATTGACCAGAATCAGTTCGTAAGGCCGCCCGACCCCGTCGAGCGCCGCGACCACCGCCTGATAGAGCGGCCGGACATTGTCCCGTTCGTTGTAAAGCGGCGAAATGATCGACAGCATCGCCCGTAAACTCCTTCCCCCTGTTCCCCGGCCCCGCGCCTCAGCCGGCCGCCGGATGATCGTCCCCGTGGCCCGCCCACAGCCGGTGCAACGCGGCACCAAGCAGAGCGCGCAGGCGGGGCGGACTATAGCGCAGTTCGACGCGCCGCGCCCCCGGCGGCAGGGCCACCGCCATTTCGATCAGATTGGCGGCCACCGGCGGCGGCTGAGGCACGCCATCGATCTCGACCCGCCAGAACGGCCGCCAAAGCTGATTGACCAGCAACACGCCGCCGGCCGGCGCCGCCACCGCCACCCGATAGCCGTCGGGAGTCTCGGTGACCGACTCGACCCGGGCGGATTCGTCGCCGCGCAGCCCGGGCAGGGCGGCGGGCTCGACCAGGGCGGCGCCATCGAGCGCGGCGCGGGCCACCGCCTGGACCGTCTCCGGATCGATCTCGGCCGGGGCGGCCTCGACCCGCCGGGCGACATGGGCGCGCGGCAACGGCTCGTCCAGCCGGTAGACATGAACCCCGACCGGCCCCAGCAGCATCCGGCCATATCCGCTCAGACGCTCGCGCAGGGCATCACCCCGGCGCGGCGGCCGCCAGCCGGCCACCGGCCCCGCCACCTGGGTCAGCCCTTCGCCCTCGAGCGGCAGCAGGCTCAGCACGAAGCCGACATTGGCCAGCCGCAGCACCTCGGGCGCGGCGATCCGCGCCAGCGGATAGGACTCGCAGCACAGGAAATCGAGCCCGTCCTGGGACGAGATGTAATTGTAGCCGACCGTCAGATTGGGATTGGGGGCGCGAAACGCCGCCGCCCAGAAGCGCGAGCGCAGTTCGGGCACGATGTTGAGCAGGCCGTCGAAACTCTCCAGGCCATAGGCGGCGACGGTGTTGGGCTCGAGCCGGTAGGGCAGGCTGACCACCCGCACCGGCGCCGGGCCGGACCAGTCATGCCGGGTCAGGTCGTCATAGGCGACCAGCACGCTCTGACCGCCCATCCCGAACCATTGCAGGCCATGCCAGGCCTTGTGCCAGCCCATCGTCCCCACCGCCATCGCCAGGATGGCGGCGGTCAGCAGCGGCAGCCGGGCCCGCGCGGGCCCGGCCGGGGCCGCGTCGCCGGCCACCGCCGGCCGGCTGGCCCAGCCGATCACCACCACCGCCACCGCGGTCAGGCCCAGGGTGAAATAGCTGAAATCGACCGCCGCCAGCGGGGCCAGGCCGAAGCGCGCCCAGGGCAGATGGAGCAGCAACGGACCGGCCAGCACCGCGAACAGGACCATGCCGCCGGCCCGCCCCAGCAACGGCGACCGCCGCGCCGCCAGCACCGCCAGGGCCAGCAGGATCAGCGGGACGAGTTCCATCATCCGCCCCCATGATCCCGAGACCACCTCGCTCCACAGCGCCCCGGGAACCGCGCCATGCAGCGCGCGGGCGCTGTCGACGCCC
>JBDLVO010000307.1:0-4021 GCA_039804805.1 Pseudomonadota bacterium | reverse complement strand
CGCATCGCAGCGCTCCCCCAGCCCACGGAGGCCGCGTGATGGGAACCGTCCGCCGTCACTACCGATACCGAGCCGAGACGGTGCTGCCTCATCCTATTGAGCTTTCTTCCGGTCTGCGGACAGTGCAAGTGCGACTTGGGGCAATTCGCGTGCAAAGCGAATTAATTGCGTACTTTCCAATGCAAAGCCAAGACGGCACCCGGCCAGATCCAGCACAAGCATCGTATCTTCCGGCCCGGCATGAAAGCCAAGACCATGAACCCTGATTGGACCAAACAGGTCGTCTTTGCGGCCGCGTTTCACGGAAACGCCCTGGCTGGACAGGAAGTCATTCAGCCCGGCGAAGTAGGAGACGAGCCTTCCTATCTCGGCAACGGGAATGGCCACCTCGACCGTTTCCCCATCGGTGAACGTCAGAGGGGCGACGACAAGATCGAGATCCGCATGGTAGGTCGGATTTCCGATCTCCTTAATCTGCTTGGGCATGACGCTCTCCATACTGGCTGGTCCGTGGAACGTCACCAGTATGGAGAGGACCGGCCTGGGAGTCATTCCCGGGCCGGTCTCCCCCTCGCCCATTCACAGATCCCCCGCCAGTTCGGCCAGTCGCAGGGCATCGGCGGCGATCCGTTCGGCGCGCAGGATCGCGCGCTGATCGCCGGCCTCGAGCGCCGCCGACCGGGCCACCCCGGCGGCGACCGCGACCCGGCGCACCGACGCGGCCATCGCCCGGTCGAGCGCCCGCTGCCAGCGGCGGCGGGCCTCGGTCCCGGCCGGCGGCGCCTCGCGCAACAGATCATCGATCGCCACCCCGTCAGCCATTGCCAATCCCCCGTTGCGTCAATCGCAAGACTGCCTATCCAGAAGGGTAAAAGACATGGCGCGTAAAGATCTGCTGTCCACCGATTTGGTCCGCGACCGCGCCGCCGCCGCCCTGGCGCTGCACGTCGGCGACCATCGCCCGATCAGTCAGGCCATGCTGGCCCAGGAAACTGGCTGCGAGCTGCGCACGGTCCGGGCTCACGTCTATGCCGAGACAACGCCGCCTTTGGCGACCTGGCTGGCTTATGCCGAGGTGCTGCCCGTCTCCTACGCCAATGCTCTCCTCGGGCTGGCTGGCCTGGGCGGTGCCCGCCGGCTCGGCGCGGCGCCGGCCCCCACCGTCGCCCTGGCCGAGATGGCCGAGGGTGTCGCGGCCCTGGCCGAGGCTCTGGCCGATGGCCGCATCGACCACACCGAGCGGCCGACGGTGGTGAAGGAGCTGCGCGAAGCGATCAGCGCCGCCGAGGCGCTGGTGGCCGACCTCGAACGCGTCGAACAGGGTGGCCGCTGAGATGGCCGCCGCCAGCAGACACGCCATCGCCCGGGCCCTGGGGCGCGCCCGCGCTCAGATCGCCCGGCTGGCCGCCCTGCGGCAGGCCCTGGACATCGGCCGGACCGAGCTTGCCGACGCGCTCGGCACGACCCGGCAGACCATTTACCGGTGGGAGCATGGGCAGGCCGTCCCGTCCGCGCTCGACCTGTGGGCCTGGGCGGCGGCGCTGGGCGTGACGCTCGGCGATATCGATGGCGTCACGGATCCTGTGACGCTGGTGGCGGAGGGCGCACCGTGACCCGCCCCGCCGCCCGCCCCGCCGCCCGCCCCAACAAATTCCACGCCCGCAAGACGGTGGTCGATGGGATCACCTTCGACAGCGCCGCCGAGGCGCGCCGCTGGGCGGATCTGCTCCTGCTGGAGCGGGCCGGGCAGATCAGCAACCTCGAACGGCAGGTCGATTTCCCCTGCGTCGTCAACGGGGCGAAGGTCTGCGTCTACCGGGCCGATTTCGTCTATTTCGAGGGGCCGGCGCGGGTGGTCGAGGATGTGAAAGGCCACCGCACCCGCGAGTACCTGCTCAAGAAGAAGCTGGTCGAGGCCGTCTATCCCGGCGTCCGGATCACCGAGATCACCAGGGGGCGGCGATGAGCGACGCCTATGCCGAATTCCTCGCCCGCAAGACGACCGAGGCCATGCCGCTCGGGCTCGACTTCGTGCCCGACCTCAACCCGGCGATGTTCCCCTACCAGCGCGACGTGACCGCCTTCCTGCTGCGGGCTGGCCGAGGCGCCGCGTTCCTCGACACCGGTCTGGGGAAGTCGCTGGTGGCCCTCGATTGGGGCCGCGTGGTGGCGGAGGTCGAGAACCGCCCGGTGCTGATGCTGGCGCCGCTGGCGGTGGCCCCGCAGCACGTCCGCGAGGCCCGAAAATTCGGCCTGGAGGCCCGCGTCGCACGTCATGGCGACGAGGTCGGCCCCGGGCTGAACATTGCCAATTACGAGCGGCTCCATCACTTCCGCCCCGAAGACTTCGCGGGGATCATCCTCGACGAGTCGAGCATCATCAAGAGCTTCACCGGCAAAACCACCCGCGCCCTGATGGAGTGGGCGGCCGGCCTGCGCTGGCGCCTTGCCTGCACGGCCACTCCGGCCCCGAACGACCACATGGAACTTGGGCAGCACAGCCAGTTCCTGGGGGTGATGGATTCCTGCGAGATGCTGTCGCGGTTTTTCATCGCTGACCAACGGAACATGGGGCGCTACCGGATCAAGGGTCACGCCGTGCGCCCGTTCTGGAACTGGGCGGCGAGCTGGTCGCGCTGCATGGCAAAGCCCTCCGACCTCGGATATTCCGACGATGGG
This sequence comes from Pseudomonadota bacterium, assembly GCA_039804805.1. Classification (GTDB taxonomy): domain Bacteria; phylum Pseudomonadota; class Alphaproteobacteria; order Rhodospirillales; family Magnetospirillaceae; genus Phaeospirillum. Next base: position 1,342 of record JBDLVO010000307.1, on the reverse strand, counting down.
TTCGACCTCCCGCCGCTCAACCTGCACCGCCACGTCATTCGCGCCGACGTGTCCGTGGGCCGAGGGGAAGATGCTGGCGGCCAAATGCAGCTGCTGCGGACCCCAGACACCAGCGCCACGGCGATCCACCGGGAAAAGCGGCTGACCGCAGACGCTCGGGCCGACCGGATTGCCGAAATCGTGGCGGGCGAGCCGGCCGAACCGTGGATCATCTGGTGCGACACCGATTACGAGGCCGACGCGCTGGTTGCCCGCATCGCTGGCGCTGTCGAGGTGCGCGGGTCGATGCCGGCCGAAACCAAAGAAGATCGCCTCGTCGCCTTCTCGACCGGGGCGGTTCGGATCCTGGTCACCAAGCCCAGCATCGCCGGGTTCGGCCTCAACTGGCAGCACTGCGCCCGGGTGGCCTTCGTCGGGCTGTCGTTCAGCTACGAGGCGTTCTACCAAGCCGTCCGCCGTTGCTGGCGCTTCGGTCAGGTGCGCCCCGTCGAGGTGCATATCGCGATGGCCGACACCGAGGAAGCCATCTGGAAAGTCATTTCCCGCAAATCTGGCGATCACGATTCGATGAAGACCGAGATGCGGGCCGCCATGTCGCGCGCCCATGAGCGCCGACAGGTGAAGCTCGACTATCACCCCAACGTCCCGGCTCAACTGCCGGGTTGGCTCAGAGGTGCCGCATGACCGCCCTGGTTCTCGATCAGGCGTCCGGCGATGGCTGGTCCGCGTTCAACGCGGATTGCGTCAAGTTCGCCCAGGGGATGCCCGACAATAGCATCGACTTCAGCGTCTACAGCCCGCCCTTTTCTTCTCTCTATGTCTATTCCGAGAGCGTGGCCGACATGGGCAATTGCTCTTCGGACGATGAATTCTTCGAACAATACCGCTTTCTGGTTCGTGAAAAGCTGCGCCTCACTCGCCCGGGCCGACTGACGGCGATCCATGTCAAGGATCTGGTCTATTACCAGAACAGCAGCGCCAACGGCGACGCCGGCCTGCGCGCCTTCTCGGACGGCTGCACCCGGCTGCACATTGAGGAGGGGTGGACCTTCCATTGCCGCATCACGATCTGGCGCGACCCTGTCCTGGAGCGGTCGAAGACCAACGCGCACGGGCTGTTGTGGAAGACGTTCCAGAAAGACGCCTCGTTCTGCCGCGTCGGGATGCCCGAATACCTGATGGTCTATCGCAAGTGGGCCAAGGACGGCGACGCGCCGGCCGTGCGGCCGGTGCCGCACCCCAAAGCCGGCCGCTACGCCACCGTCGAGCCCTGGCAGGACCTGGCCTCGCCGGTTTGGAACTACCAACCCGGTCAGTCCGGCAAGGGCGACCATGACCTCAA
>JBDLVO010000306.1:0-3821 GCA_039804805.1 Pseudomonadota bacterium | reverse complement strand
GAGAGCGAACAAAATCCGCCCGGCCGCGACGCCCCGGGGCGGTCACGATCCGGGCGGGAAAACGGCGGGCGTCAGTTGTTCTTGGCGCCCTGCTTGATCCACAGGCGGAAGGCGTCGCGGTCGCATTGCGACAGCTTCTTCTTGCCGTGCGGCATCCGGATCGAGGGATCGACCTTGTGATCGATCAGACGCATCAGGCTGCTGGTTTCGGGCTCGCCGGGCACGATCATCGGCCCGAACTTGGTGCCCTTCATCAGCCCCTCGTAGGAGGTCAGATCCAGGCCACTGGCTTCGGTGCCCTGGCCGCCGGGGTGATGGCATTCGAGACATCGACCGACGATGATCGGGCGGATATCGTCGGAATAGCTGATGACCTCATCCTTGGCCCAGGCGGCCCCCGCCGGCCCGAGCATGACCGCGACAGCGAAAACGGCAAGCGATCGCTTCATTCTGGCCTCCCTCCCTCTGGAGACGGTGATACACGCTCCAGTGTCGCACAAGCGAGGCCAAATGCAATTGGTGTTGCGGGCGGGGCGGACATCTCCGCCCCGATCCACTCACAGGCTTGACTCGACCCACTCGAACAACTTGCTTTTCGGCAGCGCGCCGACCTTGGTCGCGGTGACCGCCCCATTCTTGAAGATCATCAGGGTGGGGATGCCGCGCACGCCGTATTTGCCCGGGGTGGCCGGGTTTTCGTCGATGTTGATCTTGGCGACGGTGATCTGCTCCGCCTTGTCGCGGGCCAGCTCTTCCAAGGTCGGGGCAAGCTGGCGGCAGGGGCCGCACCATTCCGCCCAGAAATCGACCAGGACCGGGCCGGCGGCCTGCAAGACCTCGGCCTCGAACGAGGAATCCGTCACAGTCTTCATGAGCACGTTCCTTGTGTTTGCCGGGCCGCCGCGCGGCCCGGGACGAACGGGAGAGTTTCCCGAATTGCCGGGACGAGCCGGAGATGCGGGCACTGTAGCCGCAAACATGGGGCCTGTCACGACCGGGGGCAAGCTGGCCCCGCCCCCCGCCTCAGTGGCCGCCGCCGCCGCCGAGATTGAGCAGCACCACCCCCACCAGGATCAGCCCGATCCCCACCAGCGCCAGCGGCGGCAGCCTTTCGCCGAACCACAGCCAGCCGATCAGCGCCACCAGCACCAGCCCGACCCCGGACCATACCGCATAGGCCACCCCGACCGGCACCGTCCGCAGCGCCTGGGCCAGGCCGTAAAACGCCAGTCCATAGCCGGCCACCACCGCCAGCACCGGCCAGGGCCGGGAAAAGCCGGCGCTGGCCTTCAGCGCCGAGGTGCCGGCCACCTCGGCCAGGATGGCGAGGCCGAGCCACAGCCAGGCTTTCATCCGCATGCTCCCGGGGCGGAGGCCCCCCTCTTGATTTCACCAAACCCGCCCGGACGCAAGCCCGGCGGCGAAACCGCCCCTGTCCCCGACCGGCCGGCTGCGGTAGGCTCGGGCGGCAACAGCGAGGGAGGACGACGATGACGCCGGCACCGCAGAGCGAGATCGCCGACCTGATGGAACAGGCCGCCGCCCGCTACCGCGCCGGCGACCTGACCGGCGCGGCCGAGGCCTATGGCGCGGTGCTGAAGCGCCAGCCCGACCGGGTCGAGGCCTGGTTCAACCTCGCCACCCTGCTCCAGTCGTTCGGCCAGCCCGAGGCGGCGGTGCGCGGCTATGACCAGACCATCGCCCTGCGGCCCGACCATGCCGATGCCTGGCTCAATCGCGGCGTCGCGCTGAAAAATCTCGGTCAGGCCGAGGCGGCGCTGGCCAGCTACGACCGCGCGGTGGCGCTGCGGCCGGATTACCCGCTGGCCTACAACAATCGCGGCAACCTGCTGAAGCAATTGGGCCGGGCCGACGCGGCGCGGGCCGATTACGACCGGGCGATCGCGTTGCAGCCGGCCTATGCCTCGGCCTATTCCAATCGCGGCGCGCTGAAGGCCGATCTCGGCGATTACGCCGCCGGGCTGGTCGATTACGAGCGGGCGCTGGCCTGCGACCCCAACCACGCCGAGACCTGGTTCAACCGGGGCAACGCGCTGTGGGAACTGGGGCGGGCGGAAGAGGCGCTGGTCAGTTACGAGCGGGCGGCGGCGCTGCGGCCGGGTTATGTCGAGGCCCACCTCAACCGGGGCGGCGTGCTGAAGGAATTGCGGCGGAGCGAGGCGGCGCTCGACTGTTTCGACACCGTGCTGACCATCGCCCCCGGCTTCGCCGAGGCCCGCTTCAACAAGGCGATGTGCCGGCTGCAACTCGGCCAGTGGGATCAGGCCTGGCCCGATTACGAGGCGCGCTGGGGCACCGCGCTGATGCGCGGCTGGGCGCGGACGTTCCCGCAACCGCTCTGGCAGGGCGAGGACCTCGCCGGCCGCACCATCCTGCTGCACGCCGAGCAGGGTCTGGGCGACACCCTGCAATTCTGCCGTTACGTCCCGCTGGTGGCGGCGCGCGGCGGCCGGGTGGTGGTGGAGGTCCAGCCCGGATTGCGGCCGCTGCTGGCCGGTCTGGCCGGCGTGGCGCACCTGGTCGGGCGCGGCGACGAGCCGCCGCCGTTCGACCTGCATTGCCCGCTGCTAAGCCTGCCCCGGCTGTTCGCCACCGCTCCGGCCACGATCCCGCCGCGGCCGCCCGGCCTCGCCGTGCCGCCCGAACGGCTGGCGGCGTGGCGGGCCCGGCTGGGACCGGCGACCCGGCCCCGGATCGGGCTGGTGTGGCGCGGCAGCCCGGTCCATCAGAACGACCGCCACCGCAGCCTGACGCTGGCCCAGTTCGGACCGCTGCGCGAATCCGGGGCCGAGCTGATCTCGTTGCAGAAGGAACTGCGCGCCGAGGACGCCGCCACCCTGCCGGCCTGGCCCGGCCTGCGCCATTTCGGCGAGGACCTGGGCGATTTCGCCGACACCGCCGCGCTGTGCGCGCTGTGCGATCTGGTGATCGCGGTCGATACCAGCGTCGCCCATCTCGCCGCGACGCTGGGGCGGCCGACCTGGATCCTGCTGCCGGCCCGCAACACCGACTGGCGCTGGCTGCTCGACCGCGCCGATTCGCCGTGGTACCCCACCGCGACCCTCTACCGCCAGCAGCGCGGCGAGCCGTGGCCGGCGGTGATCGGGCGCGTCGCGGGCGATCTCCTGCGCTGGAACCCCGACGGAGACGCCGCGACATGACCCCCGAACAGGACGCGGCGCTGGCCGCCTCCGACCTGGCGCTTCGTCAGGCCCCGCACCGCGCCGACCTGCATCAGCGGCACGGCCAGCTCCTGCTCCAGCTCGGCCGGCCGGAACAGGCCGCCGCCAGTTTCGCGCGCGCGGCGGCTCTTCAGCCCGCTCTGGTCGAGGCTCATTTCCTGACGGGAGCGGCCTGGCACGCGGCGGGACGGCCCGATCTCGCCTTGCCGGCCTATCAGCAGGCGCTCGATCTGCGGCCGGATCTCGCCGAGGCGCAGCTCAATCGCGGCGCCGCGCTGCGGGCACTCGGGCGGCACGCCGAGGCGCTGGCCAGCTATGACCGGGCGGTGGCGCTGCGGCCGGACTGGGCCGACCCCGCCCTCAACCGCGCCAACCTGCTGAAGGATCTGGGCCGGACCGACGAGGCCCGGCGCGAATACGACCGGGTGATCGCCCTGGCCCCCGGCAACGCCCAGGCCTACGCCAATCGGGGCGCCCTGGCCGAAGCCGAAGGCGCCGCCGCCATCGCCCTGGCCGATTACGACCGGGCGGTGACGCTGGCGCCCGGACTGGCGATGGCCTGGTTCGGCCGTGGCAACGTCCTGACCCTGCTGTCCCGGCCGGAGGACGCGGTGGAGA
>JBDLVO010000305.1:0-2610 GCA_039804805.1 Pseudomonadota bacterium | reverse complement strand
AAAATGAGGGGTTCGGGGAGCTTTGCTCCCCGAGCGGGCCGGCGGGCGGCAGCCCGCCCAACCTGTTGGCTCAGTAGACCATCGTGCTCATGGTGATGTCCTGCCACACCTGCTTGACGGTCAGCGACATTTCGACCGCGCGGTCGGTGTAGTAGGTGTGCAGCAGCCCGTGCGCCTTGTCGGAATAGGGCGTGCCGAGGAAATCGCGGTAGAGCGCCTGGATCTGCGGGTTGTTGTGCGACTGGCGCACCGAGGTGGCGCGGTCGATCGCGAACAGGGTTTCGCGCCGTTTGAGGGCGTAGGGCAGGTAGGCCTTCTTCGAGCGCAGGGTGCCGCCGCCATCGACGCAGCCGCCGGGGCAGGCCATGATCTCGATGAAGTCGAAATCGGCGGTGCCGGCCCGCACCGCCTCGCAGATCGCCCGGGTCGGGCGCAGGCCGTGGCACATCGCCACCTTGACCGTGCCGACCGCGCCGCCGACCGGGATGGTGGCGATGCGGGCGCCGTCGAAGCCGCGCAACTGGTCGAGTTCGATCTGGGGCAGCTCGCCGCCATTGACGAGGTGGAACATCGTCCGCACCGCCGCCTCCATCACCCCCCCGGTGGTGCCGAAGATCGCCCCGGCGCCGGAATAGGCGCTCATATAGGGATTGTCGAAACTCGAGGGCGCCTGCTGGCGCAAATCGATCCCCTGGCGGCGCAGCAGGCGGGCGAATTCGCGGGTGGTCAGCACCACGTCGATTTCCGCCGTCCCGTTGGCCGTCAGCTGCGGGCGGGTGCGCTCGTCCTTCTTGGCGGTGCAGGGCATGATCGAGATCACCCGGATCCGCGCCGGGTCGATCCCCATCCGCTCGGGCAGGTAGGTCTTGGCGATCACCCCCAGGCATTGCTGCGGCGACTTGGTCGAGGACAGCAGCGGCAGCAAATCGGGATAGTGGCGTTCGGCGAAATTGATCCAGGCCGGACAGCAGGAGGTGAAGGTCGGCCGCCGCTGTCCCCCCAGCCGGCGCAGCAATTCGGCGCTTTCCTCCATCACCACCAGATCGGCGGCGAAATTGGTGTCGAGCACGATGTCGGCGCCCAGCCGGCGCAGCGCGCCGATGATCTGGCCCTCGACATTGGTGCCGGGGGGCAGGCCGAATTCCTCGCCGAAGCCGACCCGCACCGCCGGGGCGAACTGGACCACGGTGACGATGGCGGGATCGAACAGGTAATCGAGCACCCGCTCGGTCTCGTCGCGCTCGCCCAGCGCCCCGGTCGGGCAGACCAGCACGCACTGGCCGCAGGCGACGCAGCTCGAATCGTGCTGGCTGAGGCCGTGATGCAGCCCGATCGCGGTGTCCTGGCCGGTGCCGGTCACCACCAGCGCATCGACGGTCTGGCCGTCGCGGCAGACGGTGACGCAGCGCTGGCAGCGGATGCATTTGGTCATGTCGCGGATCATCGCCGGCGACGACTCATCGATGCCGCGCCCGAAGGTGCGGGCGCGGTCGAAGAAGCGGTTGCTCGCCACCCCGACATGCTGGGCGACGTCCTGCAACTCGCAATTGCCGTGGCGGACGCAGGAGGCGCAATCCTGATTGTGGTCGGCCAGCAGCAGCTCGACCTGGAGCCGCTGGGCGTCGCGCACCCGGCGGCTGTGGGTGCGCACGCTCATTCCCGCCCGCACCGGGGTGGCGCAGCTCGCCACCAACTGGCCGGGCTCGTGGCCGGGGCTGTCGATCTCGACCACGCAGACCCGACAGGTGCCGGGGGCGTGGTCGATGTCGTTCATCTCGCACAGGGTGGGAATGGTCACGCCGTGGCGGCGGGCGCAGGCGAGGATGGTCTCCTCCGGCCGGGCGGTGACGGCGCGCCCGTCGAGGGTCAGGCCGATCGCCCCCTCGCCGACGGGGGCGGCGGTTTCGGCCGGCGGGGTCGGGGTCGGGCTCATCAGGCGGCTCCTTCCGGGATCGGTTGCGCGGTGATCGCCGTGTAGATGCGGTAGCAGCGCAGGCAGCGGCGCGCCTCGCGGTAGGCCTCCTCGTCGGAGATGGTGGCCTCGACCTCCTCGAACATGGTGCGGCGCACCTCGGGATCGAGTTCGGGGTGGTGGACGCGGTATTCCAGCCGCACCGGCACCTCGACGCAATCGGCCGCCAGCAGCTTGTGCTCGGTCAGGATCTGCCGCATGCGCGAGCGCGGAAAGAAGCGGGGATGGCCCAACTGGAGGTAATCGTCGATGTTGCGCGCCGCCTTCAGCCCGGCCGCCATCGCGTGGATCAGGGTCGAGGGGCCGGAAACGCAATCGCCGCCGGCGAACACCCCCGGCCGGGCGGTGGCGAGGGAATCGGACTCGGCCTCGACCCCGCCCCAGCGGGTGCGGCCGATCCCGTCTTCGGGGTGCAGGGTGCCCTGGCTGACCTGCTGGCCGATCGCGGCGATCAGCAGGGTGCAGTCCATCCGCCGCTCGCTGCCGGGGACCGGCTCGACATTGCGGCGGCCCTTGGCGTCGCGCTCGGTCTGGCGCATCGACACCACCTCGACCCCGGTGACCCGGCCGGTCGCGTCATGCACCACCCGGGACGGGTTGGTGAGGTAATGGACCTGCACCCCCTCGGCCTCGGCGGC
>JBDLVO010000304.1:0-7364 GCA_039804805.1 Pseudomonadota bacterium | reverse complement strand
GAGGGCCCTTGGAACCCCTTGGCGGTCGGGTATGGACAGGCCGGGTGTGGGGGCGGCGCCCCCGCGTTTCAGTCGCGCAGGGCGGCGAAGGCTTCGGACAGCCTGCGGTCCTCCTCCGGGTCGAGCAGGGCGGCGATGCCGGCCAGCAGGCCCATCTCCTCCTTCTGGATATGGAACATCTCGCGCTCGATCAGTTCGCCGCCCAGGGCGCGGAAGGAATCCCAGTCGGCCGGATCGAACCGGCCCGCCGTCGCCGCCGCCTCGGCCAGTGCCGCCACCTTTTGCGCCAGCGGCAGGATGGTCTCGTGTTCCTGGCTGAGGATCTCGACGATCCCGGTCTGGCCGACCGCCAGGAACAGCGGGAACAGCCGGATTTCCTCGAAATTGAAATGCTCGGCCACCTCGCGCCGCAGCCGGGCGGCGAGATCGGCCAGCCACGCCGTCAGGGTCGGATCGAACGCCGGCGGCTTGCGGTTCTTGCGCAGCAGCAGTTCAAGCCCTTCCAGGGTCTCGACGGTGGCCATGTGGTCGCGGTGCAGCAGCCCGCCGACCTGGGTGGTGGCAACGTTCATCGCGGGGTTCCTTCGTAGGGAGGGGGGGAAAGGGAAGGCCGCCGGGCCTGGAGAGCCCGCCAGGGCACCGCGGCGGCATAGAGCAGGAAGGCGGCCGCTCCGGCCAGACCGGCGGCCAGTCCGAGCCAGATCGCCGGCTTCAGGCCGCTGACCAGCCCGAGCGCGAGCAGGGCGACGGCGGCGAGGTGGCAGCCGCCATGCAGGGTTGCCGCCCAGGCCGGGGCGAGGCGCGACGGCAGCAGCGGCGGCCGGCCGGCGCCGGCCGAATGCATCGCCGCCAGGAATGGCAGGATCCGTTGCAGGATGGCGAGGACGAAGCCGAGCAGCCAGCCGAGCACCAGCACCAGTCCCCACAGCCCGGCCCACGGATCGGCCGGAGCGCCCAGCGCCAGGGCGAGGCCGAGGGCGAGGCTGAGCCCAAGCATCGCCCAGGCCGACACCAGCAGGACGAAGAACGATTCGAGCCGGCGGCGCATCCGCCGCCGCAGGCAGGCGGCGACGGCGTGGAGATGGAGCAGCAGGGCGGCGGCGCCCAGTACCGCGCCGAGGGCGGCCAGCCAGGACAGGCCGGAGGCCGCGCCGACGGCGCCGCAGGCGAGGGCGGGGGCGGCGAGGGCCAGCGCCCGCCGGCTGGCCGCCTCGGGGATCGCCGGGCCGAGCACGAACATCGGCAGCAGCAGGGTCGAGAAGCCGAAGGCCAGCATTCCCATGAAGCCATAGGCGCCGAGCACGGCATGGGCGGCGGCGACGGCGCGGTGGTCGCCCAGCCAGCCGGTGGAGAAATCGGCCAGCAAGGCGAGACCGAGACCGGCCAGGGCGGCCAGCGCGGCCAGGGCGAGGGCAAGATGACGGCCGAGCGCGTCGAGGCGGCCGCCCCGGCGCAGATGCGCGGCCACCAGCAGGGCGAACAGGGCCAGACCGGCCGAGACCATCCCGCCGCCCGCCGCCATCAGGCGCGGTGCCGGCAGGGCAAGACCGGATGACAGCAGTGCCACGCCGCCGGCATAGAGCCAGAACAGGCCGTGGCACAGCCCGACCCCGGCCAGCGGGCGGTTGGTGATCACCGGCAGCATCTGGATCGCCGCGCCGATCGCGGTCATCGCCAGGGTGCCGAGGGTGATCAGATGCAGGGCGGCGGCGACCGGCCCGGCGCCGCCGGAAAAGCCGATCAGGGCGTCGGGACCGGCCCAGGCCAGCACGGCCCAGGCGGCGAGATGGAACAGCACGGCGGCGGCGAAGAAGCGGCCGGGCAGGGCCGGCGGCAGCAACTGGTCGGCGGCGCCCTGGGGCAGGCCGGGCAGCATCAGCGCCGCTCCGGTTCGAGCCACAGCCGCAGATCGGCCGGAGCCGGCTCGACCCGGGCGATCCGCCAGCCGCGTTCGGCCAGCTCGGCCGGCAGGAACAGCGGGTCGCGGTCGTGATGGACCACCACCCGGCCGCTCGGGCCGAGCGAGTCGATCAGGCCGAGAATCAGCCGCAGCGGCTCGGGCGGAGGCAGGCGGCGGACGTCGAGATGGGTTCCGTCCTCCTCCTGCCACCGCATTGCCCCCTCCGGCAGCAGGGTGGTCTCGGCCTCGGCCGCCCAATCGGCGGCGCCGTCGCGCACGAAGCGCACCCGCCACCAATCGGTGGCCAGCCGGGTCGCCCGCGACGAGAAGCCGCGCGGCCCCATCACCCGCCGCAGCGGGGTCGGGTTGAACGGGGCGTCGATCTCCAACGCGCCGCCCTCGGCGATCGAATCGGCCAGCGCCAGCACGCTGTCATGGGGGTCGATGCCTTCGGCCAGCATCGGCCGCACATCGAGGCGCGGCGGCGTGGCGGGGATGGGAAACGGGGATTCGGTCACGGCGGAGCCCTCCTGGTCGGCGGCGGCCAGTGTGGCAGGGCGGCGGCGGCGGGGCCTTGATCCTGGTCAAGGCCCCGGCGGCACGCATTGAAACGGCGGGAGGCCGGGCGCATATCCTCAGCCGATGGACGTGTTCCGGCCGCCTTGGCGCCGCCGCATTGTGTGGCCAGACTTGTCCGCCTCTTTCTTCGCCGTCACAGGAGCCCGGCCCGTGCCGTTATCGACCATCCGAGCCTTTCTCCGCCTTGAAGTCGCCGGCGGGGTGTTTCTGCTGGCGGCCTCGCTGGCGGCGCTGGCGCTGGCCAATTCCCCGGCCCAGCCGTTCTACCAATCCCTGCTCGACCTGCCGGTGTCGGTGCGGATCGGCGAGTTCGGGCTGGGCAAGCCGCTGAACCACTGGATCAACGACGGCCTGATGGCGGTGTTCTTCCTGCTGGTCGGGCTTGAGGTCAAACGCGAGGTGGTACAGGGCGAACTGTCGAGCCTGCGCCGCGCCACCCTGCCGGGACTGGCCGCGCTGGGCGGGATGGTGGTGCCGGCGCTGGTCTACCTCACCGCCACCTGGGGCGATCCGGTGCTGATGCGCGGCTGGGCGATTCCGGCGGCGACCGATATCGCCTTCGCCGTCGGGGTGCTGGCGCTGGCCGGCCGCCATGCCCCGCCGTCGCTGCGAATCTTCCTGCTGGCGCTGGCGATCATCGACGACCTCGGCGCGATCGTCATTATCGCCCTGTTCTACACCGACCAATTGTCGCTGCTATCGCTGGGGCTGGCGGCGCTGGCGCTGGCCGGGCTGGTCGGGCTCAACCGCGCCGGGGTGACGCGGACCGCGCCCTATGTCCTGCTCGGGGTGCTGCTGTGGCTGTTCGTGCTGAAATCGGGGGTGCATGCCACCCTGGCCGGGGTGGCGATCGGCTTCGCCGTGCCGCTGCGCACCAGGGATCCGGCGGTGCCGTCGCCGCTCAAGCGGCTTGAACACGCGCTGCATCCCTGGGTGACCTTCGCGATCCTGCCGCTGTTCGCCTTCGCCAATGCCGGGGTGCCGCTGGCCGGGGTCGGCCTTGGGCAACTGGCCGATCCGGTGACGCTGGGGGTGGGGCTCGGTCTGGCGCTGGGCAAGCCGCTCGGGGTGATGCTGGCAATCGGCGTGGCGGTGGCGCTGCGGGTGGCCCGGCTGCCGGCCGGCGCCTCGTGGCCGCAGGTTCAGGCGATGGCGGTGCTGACCGGGATCGGCTTCACCATGAGTCTGTTCATCGGCGGCCTCGCCTTCCCCGATGCCGGGCAGGATGTCGCGGTGCGGGTCGGGGTTCTGGGCGGCTCGCTGCTGTCGGCGCTGACCGGAATCGCGTTGCTGCGGCTGGCACGGCGGCCGGTGGAGACGGCGTAAGGGGGAAACGTCCCCCCGAGATGCGATCGCGCCAAGCGGAAATATCCGGGTATCAGCCCGGGATCAGGCCCGATGGCGACGGCGAGGCCGGGCGGGCTCTTCCTGCGGTATCTTGGCGTCAACGTCCCGTTCAAGCGCCCTTTCGTCGGCGGCTTTTCCTCCCTGCATCGGCAAGAGGAGATTCCGTTGGCGGCGGTCCTGGCTGGCCATCCTCGCCAAGCGGTCTTCCGCTTCGGCGCGGGCGCGGTTGAGGGCAAAAAGACGCGACAGCGCCTCGTCGTCCGAGATGTCGGCGGTCCAGCCGTAGGCGCGGGCCACGGCTTGGTCGAGTTCCCGATGGGCGTTGACCAGCCACGTTGGCCGCTGGTTGTAGAGGTTGGTCAAGGTCCGCGTTTTCAGCTCCGCCTCGGCTCTGCTGCTGACGGGAATCAGACGATCGGGAAATCCCGGCACCACCTCGGGCACGGCTTTGACCAGATCCGGCGGGTTCAACCAGTTGCACCGCAATTCGTCGAGGCGCTGTGCCGCTGCCGCGATCGCCTGGGCGCGCGGGTCGTCGGCGTAGGCGGTGGCGGGGATGTCGGGCGTCAGGCCCTCGGGGAAGGGAAATGTCTCAAAAGTTGTGCTAATCGTATAACGTGGGTCGTTTCCAACTCCATGCCAAGAGCCAACCCCTCTTGACCATAATTCGTGCATTTTACTGTGAAGGACGCCGAAAGAAAACCAGTCTTCGCGTGCAATTACTTGAAGCTTGTGATCCGGAATGTATATACATTTTAGCCACGAGAAAACTCTGTATTTTGAAACTTCTGGCGTTACTATAAACCGATTAAGTCCTGAGATTGCTCTCCACATTCCTTGCCGTGGCTCGGCATGACGCCACCAGTATTTTTGATATATTTCTCTACGGTTTTTTAATCTATCTGGCTTCACCATGCGCTCGACATACGCAAAAGGCGCTTCATATAGCGCTGCGTCGGCTTCACGCATCTCCCAGCCAAAATCTATAATCCATTTGTCGGCCGGGCGACGGGTCACGTTCATGCCGTTGACCCAGGGGCGAAGCACATCAGCGTTGGAGCGTCCGTGAGGGTTCAGGGGAAGCTCCAGCCATGAGCGGGCGAGGCTGCCGGGAATGTCGAAAGCGCCACCTTTCGTATCCCCCATAAAGGCCACCCCAGCATTCTGGCGAAGGCGCCGCGCCCGGGTCAGATCGGTGGGGGTCGCAGTCAGGTCCGAGTGAATGCGCGGCACCGGACATCCGTCGAGAATGGCGCCTTCCTCCAGTCGCGCTGCCGAGAACGTCACCAGGGAAACCCGCACCGCCGCACCGTCGATCACCCAAGGCTCATCGCTCCAGGCGGAAGAAATCCTCCCTTGTGCCACGATCGGGTCCAGAACGCGCCGGTTCGCTCCGCCACGGATCGAGTTCGTCGCCACCAATCCCGCCGCGTTGGCCCGCCCCTCCCGCACGCGTTCCCAGGACCGCACGAACCAGTAGGCCACCAGATCGGCCTCCGCCGGGACACGACCACGGTAGACCGCGAACAGGCGATCGACGTAGGAATCGCCGAATGAGGAACGCAGTTTCTTCCCGCCCAGGAATGGCGGGTTGCCGACGATCACGTCAGCTTCGGGCCACGGAGCTTCCTTGCCGTTCTCGTCGAGCAGAGCATCGCGGCACTCGATCGCGTCGAGGCGGCCGAGAACCGGCTCCCGGGCGAGGGCGAAGGCGGAAGCGTTTTTCAACTGCCATTGCAACTCGCCGATCCAGATCGTCGTGCGGGCCAACTCGGCGGCATAGGGGTTCGCCTCGATTCCTCGCACCGCCTTGATCGTCACGAGTTGATCGATGAGGGGCAACCCGAGATCATCTGCCTCTTTGATCAGGTTTTGCTCGAAATCTTTCAGGTGCAGCAGCGCCAGATAGAGGAAGTTTCCCGAACCGCAGGCGGGATCGAGGACCCGGAAATCTTCCAGCCGCTGACGAAAGCGGCTCCAGACCTCGCGCGCCTCGTTTTCGGCCCGGGTTCGGGCGGAATCGGAAGCCGCCTTGTCGCGGGTCTTGCGGTGCTGCTCAATCTTCACCCGCGCCTCTTGCCACGCCTGTCGCAATGGGCCCAGGACCGCCGGCTCGATGATCTTCATGATCGTGTCGGGATCGGTGTAGTGGATGCCGACTCCCTTGTCGGTCTGCTCGACCGCGCCCGTTGTCCCGCCAGCGGGGGGATCGAACAGCGCCGCCATCAGGTCGCGCTTCTCGGGGTTGAGGCCGGCCTCGAACAGGGTGCCGAAAATCGAGGGTTCGATGGCGCTCCAGTCCAACAGGGAGGCCTGGTGCAATTCCCTGATTTCCATCCAGCCGAGTGGGAGCACGTCGTCATCGTCGAACAGGCCGCCGTTGAACCAGCGGATGCTGACCATGCCAAACATGCCGTCCGGGCTCTTCATCGCGCCGAACAGGGCTTTCAGGCCCGGCTCGAACTTGTCCGGAGCCTTGACGCATTCTTCCAGGATGTCGGCGAACAGGCGGTTCGGCAGCAGATCGACATCCTGGACGAACAGGCAGAACACCAGCCGATTGAGGAAATGGGCCACTCGACGCGGATCATATCGCCTCGCGCGGAGGCGCGCCGCGATCGTGCCGAAGGCTTTTGCCGCGTCGCGGGTCACGCTGGCCCGGGTCAGGGTCTCCCGCCTCAACATCTCCGGCCTGGAGAAACAGTGCCGCAAGAGTTGGCGGGCCTCGACGCTGATCAGATCGGGCAGGCGGATGCAATGGGTCTCGACGATCGCGTTGGTGAAGTTGGTGTGGACCCGAATCTCCTCCATGTCCGAAACGATGAGGAGGGGAGGGTTCTCCAGCGCGCCGGAATATTCCTTCAACTGGGCGTAGGCGGCGACGAGGTTGCGCTTGTCGCGCTTGTACTCCCAGGCGAAGCAGCCCCTTTTCCAGACATCGGCCCGCCCGGGTCGGCCATCAGCCTTCAGGACGGGCTTCTCGAAGGTGTAGAAGTCGCCGCGTCTGTCCAGTTCCTGCGGCTTGGACACGTCGAGCAGTTCGCACAGGTCGAGGAAATGTTCATGCGCGGCCGATTGCTCGGACCGGGAGGTTCCCCGCCAGCGCTCGATGAACTGCTCCGGGGTCATGGCTGGCCTCGCGTCCCCATTCGCCGCCAAGGCTGAGCGCCACTTTCCCGTTTGCAAGCGAATTCAGGCATCTTCTTATCTCCGAAGAGATTGGCCTTCATTCATTTTTAATGTGAAAAATAGAAAAGTAAATATCCTTTAACAGGCTGTCGTCGCGACCGTGAACGCCTGATCGTCATCGACGCCAATAGATTTTTTAACCAGAAGGCTGGGGTGGAGAGGCTTGCGGCTGCCTGTCCATAATGACGGCACCGGCTCCGGGTCTCGCGGCGACAGGTTCAGGCGATGGTATCCCCCGGTGGGAGGTTTTGGACGGCGGGGAGAGGGCGGATGAAGGCGGATGACGCCGGATATGCCCGGACGTAAACCCAATGAATTCGGGGGGATCGGGGACGGCGGGAAGAGCTTG
>JBDLVO010000303.1:0-4622 GCA_039804805.1 Pseudomonadota bacterium | reverse complement strand
TCTTGATTGAGGTATTCCGCCTGCTTGGACAGATCGAGGGAGGAGCAGCGGATCTGTTCGGCGGCCTGGCCGCTGTCGCGGGCCGCCTGTTCCACCGAGACGATGTTGGCGGACACGTCGCCGGTGCCGCTGGCGGCCTGTTCGACATTGCGGGCGATTTCGCCGGTGGCGGCGGTCTGCTGCTGCACGGCGTCGGCCACCGAAGCACTGATTTCGCTGATTTCCTTGATGACGGTGGAAATCGAGCCGATGGCGTTGACGGCGTCGGAGGTGCGCTTCTGCACCGTGGCGATCTGGCTGGCGATATCCTCGGTCGCTTTGGCGGTTTGCCCGGCCAGATGCTTGACCTCGTTGGCGACCACCGCGAAGCCCTTGCCGGCCTCGCCGGCACGGGCGCTTTCGATGGTGGCGTTCAGCGCCAGCAGATTGGTCTGGCTGGCGATGTCGCTGATCAGCGCCACCACCGTGCCGATCCGCTCGGCCGCCTCGGCCAACCCGCGCACCTTGCCGTTGGTCTGCTCGGCCTCGGCCTCGGCGGCGGCGGCGATGCGCGAGGACTCGCTGACCTGCCGCTTGATCTCGTCGATCGAGGCGGTCAGTTCCTCGGCGGCGGCGGCGACCGCCTCGACATTGGCGGCGGCACGCTCGGCGGCGATCGCCGCCTCGCCGACCATCCCGGCGGTGGCGCGGGCATTGCTCTCCATCCCGTCGGCGGCGCTGCGCAGGCCGCGCAACGACAGGGCGATGCCCCCCAGCCCGTCATCGGCCACCCCGGAAAAATCGCGCGCCAGCCGTTCGATCCGCTCGGCCTTGTGACGGCGCTCTTCCTCGTCGCGGTAACGGTTGGCGGTCGCCTCGCCCAGTTGGGCCTGATCGTCGCGGAACAAAGCGAGGATGCGGGCGATGCGGCCGAATTCGTCGTGCCGGTCGGGGCTGAGGCGCAGCGGCGCGTCGCCGTCAGCGGCGATGATGTCGAGATCGGCCTCGAGCAGCGTGAACGCCCCCCGGATCGCCCCGCGCAGCCACTGCGCCACCGCCAGGGTCAGCACCAGCACCGCGACGAAGATCGCGGCGATGGCGATGAAGGCGCTGTCGGCGCCGCCGCGCGCCGCCGCGCTGGCGGCCAGGGTGGCGGCGGTCTCGCGGGTGGACAGGGCGGCGATGCGGTCGCCGAGGGCGGCGCAGCGGTTGGAGATGTCGTCGGTGACCTTGTCGAAATCCTCCATCACCTCGTTGCCGCGCTCGATCCCGTCCGAGACGTAAAGCGCGGCCATCGCCCGCCCGGACTGGTAATAGGATGGGAAGCGCGCGGCGATGTCGTCGAGTTCGGCGGTGATCTCGGCCTGCCCGAGCCGGGCGGCCAGGGCCTTGGCCTCGGCCATGTCGGTGGCGAAGGCCTGGGCCCAGTGCTCGGCATCCTCGTAGCTGTCGGCGTGATGGGTGGCAGCGACGTCGGTAAGGAATTGCTGCACCTGGGTGACGTCGAGCCGGATCGCGGTGGTGGCGCGCAGCAGCGGCACGATCACCTCGCCGGTGCGCCGCGCCCCGGCCTCGGCCTCGGCCAGCCTTGGCCGCTGCGCCGACAAGGCGGCGAAGATCACCCCGCCGCACAACAGAATCCCCGCCAGCATCACCGCCAGCACCGCCGTAACCGACCGTTGCAGGGTCATCGACTGCCTCCCGTTTGGGGAATTTCTTACCTTAGCCCAAGTCGAACCAGACCTAAAGGCATAAACCGGAGGCAGGCGCCGCCCGCCGCCGCCGCCGGCCGGGCCGGAACGGGCGCGGCGGGGGGTTTTGCCGCCGCCGGCGCATTTCCCGTTTGCCGCGCCGGGGCAAAAGCGCTACATCGGGCATCACCCGACCAACGGGTGGCCGGGCGATGCCGCTTGGCCGCCCCCGTTCCAGGTTATGACCGCGTCGATGACCGATTTCGCCAACCGGGCCTTGCTGCCCGCCGGCCTGCGCGACATGCTCCCGCCCGATGCCGCCGAGGAAGCCGGCGTGATCGAACGGCTGCTGCGCACCTTCGCCGCCCATGGGTTCGAGCGGGTCAAGCCGCCGCTGATCGAATTCGAGGAAAGCCTGCTCGACGGCCCCGGTGCCGCCGCCGCCGGCCAGACCTTCCGCGTGCTCGATCCGTTGAGCCAGCGGCTGATGGGCCTGCGCGCCGACATCACCCCCCAGGTCGCCCGCATCGCCACCACCCGGCTGGCGACCCGGCCCCGGCCGCTGCGGCTGTCCTATTCCGGTCAGGTGCTGCGGGTGAAGGGCAGCCAGTTGCGCGCCGACCGCCAGTTCGCCCAGGCCGGAATCGAGCTGATCGGCTCCGAATCCGCCGCCGCCGACGCCGAGGTGCTGACCCTGGCCGCCGAGGGGCTGATCGGGCTGGGGATCGACGGCGTTACCGCCGATCTGGCCCTGCCGACCCTGGCCGCCACCCTGTTCGCCGCCTTCGGCATCGAGGGCGACACCGCCGAACGGCTGCGCCACGCCCTCGACCACAAGGATTCCGCCGCCGTCGCCGCGCTGGACGGCCCGGCCGCGCCGCTGTTGCAGGCACTGATCGCCGCCGCCGGACCGGCCGACCGCGCCCTGGCCGCGCTGGCCGCGCTCGATTTGCCGCCCGCCGCCGC
Organism: Pseudomonadota bacterium; assembly: GCA_039804805.1. GTDB lineage: Bacteria > Pseudomonadota > Alphaproteobacteria > Rhodospirillales > Magnetospirillaceae > Phaeospirillum. The sequence goes on along the minus strand of JBDLVO010000303.1, from coordinate 1,986 downwards.
CGCCGAGCGCGACCGCCTCGCCGCCGTGGTGGCGCGGGTCGCCGCCGCCCTGCCCGGTCTGCCGCTGACGGTCGATCCGGTCGAAAGCCGGGGCTTCGAATATCATTGCGGGGTGGGCTTCACCCTTTATGCCCGCGCCCTCGGCGCCGAACTGGGTCGGGGCGGGCGCTATCGCGCCGGCGGCACCGAACCGGCGGTCGGCGCCACCCTGTTCCTCGATTCGGTGGTCGCGGCGGTGCCGTCGGCGCCGCGCCCGGCCCGGGTGTTCGTCCCGGCCGGCACGGCGCGGGCCGAGGCCGAGCGACTGCGGGCCGGGGGACTGGTCACCGTCGCCGGGCTCGACCCGGTCGCCGACGAGGCGGTCGAGGCCAGGCGGCTCGGCTGCGGGCGCCGGCTCGGGCCGGCCGGCCTGATCGACGTGGTTTAAGCAAAGCAAGCAGCAAGGCGGAAAGAACGATGGCGAACGTCGCGGTGGTCGGTGCCCAGTGGGGCGACGAAGGCAAGGGCAAGGTCGTTGACTGGCTGTCCGAACGCGCCGACGTGGTGGTGCGGTTCCAGGGCGGTCACAATGCCGGCCACACCCTGGTGATCAATGGGACCACCTACAAACTGTCGCTGCTGCCCTCCGGGGTGGTGCGCGGCAAGCTCAGCCTGATCGGCAACGGCGTGGTGGTCGATCCGTGGGCCCTGCTCGACGAGATCGACCGCCTCGGCGCCCAGGGCATCGCCGTCACCCCCGATCTGCTGAAGGTGGCGGAAAACGCCTGCCTGATCCTGCCGCTGCACGCCCAGATCGACCGCGCCCGCGAGGAAGCGAGCGGGGCGGCCAAGATCGGCACCACCGGGCGCGGCATCGGCCCGGCCTATGAGGACCGGGTCGGCCGCCGCGCCATCCGTGTCTGCGACCTCGCCCACCGCCCGACGCTGGAGGCGCGGATCGAGGTGCTGCTGCGCCACCACAACGCCCTGCTGCGCGGTCTCGGCGCCGCCGAGATCGACGGCCAGGGCCTGCTCGACCAGTTGCTGGCGGTGGCGCCGCGGATCCTGCCCTACGCCGACGTGGTGTGGCGCCGGCTCGACGACCTGCGCCACACCCGCAAGCGCATCCTGTTCGAAGGCGCCCAGGGGGCGATGCTCGACGTCGATCACGGCACCTACCCGTTCGTCACCTCCTCCTCGACCGTGTCGGGCAATGCCGGCACCGGCTCGGGAGTCGGGCCGGGTCAGGTCGGCTACGTGCTGGGGATCTGCAAGGCCTACACCACCCGGGTCGGCGCCGGGCCATTCCCGACCGAGCTGTTCGATTCCGTCGGCGAGCGGATCGGCGATCGCGGCCGCGAATTCGGCACCGTCACCGGCCGGCGGCGGCGCTGCGGCTGGTTCGACGCGGTGCTGGTGCGTCAGGCGGTCAAGGTCGGCGGCATCAACGGCATCGCCCTGACCAAGCTCGACGTGCTCGACGGGTTCGAAACCCTCAAGATCGGCATCGGCTATCGCCTCGACGGCGAGGAACTGAGCCACCTGCCGGCCGCGATCGACGCCCAGGCCCGGGTCGAGCCGATCTACGAGACCCTGCCCGGCTGGAGCGAAAGCACCAACGGCGCGCGCTCGTGGAAGGATCTGCCCGCCGCCGCGATCAAGTACATCCGCCGCATCGAGGAACTGATCGAGGCCCCGGTCGCCCTGCTTTCCACCAGCCCGGAGCGCGAGGACACCATCCTGGTCCAGGACCCGTTCGCGGCCTGACCCCGGCGCGCGGACACGGGTTTTCGCCCGGGGCGGCAAAAAGCGGCCGCTCCGGCCCCGGCCGCGAAACCTTTTTTAAAGCAGAGTGCGGTTCTGATGGGGAAAAGGGCGGATCGGTTTCCGGTTTGAAGGCGCCGGCAACGCCTTTACACTGCCGAGGCCGCCCGGGCTGCGAGCGGACGACAACCGGGTGGGGGCGATGGCGGAGGGCGACAAAGCGAGCGGGGCGGCCGAGGCGGC
>JBDLVO010000302.1:0-2901 GCA_039804805.1 Pseudomonadota bacterium | reverse complement strand
AGCCGATTGTCGACGAACACCCCGGTCAGCACCAGGAACTCGCCGACGAAGCCCGAAGTGCCGGGCAGCCCGATCGAGGCCAGGGTGAACAGCATGAAGAAGGCGGCATAGCGCGGCATCCGCGCCGCCAGCCCGCCGAACCGGGCGATCTCGCGGGTGTGCAGCCGGTCATACACCACGCCGACGCCGAGGAACAGCGCCCCCGACACCAGACCGTGCGACAGCATCTGCAACAGCGCGCCCTCGACCCCCTGCGGGGTCATCGCGAACAGGCCGAGGGTGACGTAGCCCATATGCGCCACCGAACTGTAGGCGATCAGCTTCTTGAGGTCGTCCTGCACCAGCGCCACCAGCGAGGTGTAGATCACCGCGATCACCGACAAAGCCTGGATCAGCGGGGTGAAGAACAGCGAGGCGTCGGGCAGCATCGGCAGCGAGAAGCGCAGGAAGCCGTAGGCGCCCATCTTCAGCAGCACGCCGGCCAGGATCACCGAACCGGCGGTCGGCGCCTCGACATGGGCGTCGGGCAGCCAGGTATGGACCGGCCACATCGGCACCTTGACCGCGAACGAGGCGAAGAAGGCCAGCCACAGCCATTTCTGCATCTCGAGCGGGAAGGAATGGGCCATCAGCGACGGGATGTCGGTGGTCTGCGCCTCGAAATACATCGCCAGCATCGCCAGCAGCATCAGCACCGATCCGAGCAGGGTGTAGAGGAAGAACTTGAACGAGGCATAGACCCGGCGCGGGCCGCCCCACACCCCGATGATGATGAACATCGGGATCAGCACGCCCTCGAAGAACAGGTAGAACAGCACCAGATCGAGGGCGCAGAACATCCCCACCATCATGGTCTCGAGCACGAGGAACGCGACCATGTATTCCTTGACCCGCACCTTGACCGCCTCGAACGAGGACAGGATGCAGAGCGGGGTGAGGAAGGTGGACAGCAGGACGAACCATACCGACACCCCGTCCACCCCGAGCGAATAGCTGAGGGTGGTGCCGGGGAACCAGGTGGCGGTCTCCTTGAGCTGGAAGTCGGGCGAGCCGCCATCGAAGCGGGCCAGCACGAACAGCGACAGCACGAAGGTCGCCAGCGCGGTCAGCAGGGCGACGTGGCGGGCATTGCGCGCCACCACCGCCTCCTCGCCGCGGATGGTGAGCAGGAACAGCGCCCCCACCAGCGGCAGGAAGGTGGTCAGGGTGAGAAGCGGCCAGTCGGTCATCGAACGTCTTCCCCCCGTCAGCGCACGAACAGCAGGTACCAGGTGACGAACCCGGCCACCCCCACCAGCATCACGAAGGCGTAATGGGGCAGGGAACCGGTTTCGGTCGCCGCCACCCCGCGCCCGACCCGCAGGCTGGTGGCGGCAACGCCGTCGGGTCCCAGCCCGTCGATCAGGGCGACGTCGCCACCCTTCCACAATCCACGCCCCAGCCGGAAGGCCGGGCGCACCACCATCAGGTCATACAATTCGTCGAAATACCATTTGTTGAGCAGGAAGCGGTGAAGCCCGGGCAGCCGCCCCGCCAGCGCCGCCGGCAGGCCGGGAGCGAAGACGTAGAACAGGTAGGCCACCGCGATGCCGAGTGCCGCCGCCACGGTGGGGGCCAGCGCCACCCAGGAGGGGGCGTGGTGGATCAGGTCGAGGGCGGGATGGAGGTCGAGCACCAGCAGCGACCGCCCCCAGAAATCGTGGCTCTGCGGCCCGACGAACCAGTCATAGCCGACCACCCCGGCGAACAGCGCGCCGCCGCCCAGGAACAGCAGCGGCACGATCATCACCGCCGGGCTTTCATGGACATGGGCCATCACCTGCTCGTCGGCGCGCGGCCGGCCGTGGAACACCAGCAGCAGCAGCCGCCAGGAATAGAACGCGGTCAGCACCGCCGCCAGCAGCCCGACCCAGAACGCGGCCTGGCCGACCAGGGTGCCCGAGCTCCACGCCGCCTCGAGGATCACGTCCTTCGAGTAATAGCCGGCGAAGAACGGCAGCCCGGCCAGGGCCAGCGAGCCGATCCACATCAGCGCCCAGGTCACCTTGACGTGCTTCCAGATCCCGCCCATCCGGCGGATGTCCTGCTCGTCGCTCATCGCATGGATCACCGAGCCGGCGGCGAGGAACAGCAGCGCCTTGAAGAAGGCATGGGTCATCAGATGGAAGATCGCCGCCTGATAGGCCGACACGCCGAGGGCGAAGAACATGTAGCCGAGCTGGGAACAGGTCGAATAGGCGATGATCCGCTTGATGTCGTTCTGCACGCAGCCGACGGTGGCGGCGAAGATCGCCGTCGCTGCGCCGACCACCGCCACCACCGCCAGGGCGGCGTCGGACAGTTCGAACAGCGGGCTCATCCGCGCCACCAGGAACACCCCGGCGGTCACCATCGTCGCGGCATGGATCAGGGCGGAGACCGGGGTCGGGCCCTCCATCGCGTCGGGCAGCCAGGTGTGCAGGCCGAGCTGGGCCGACTTGCCCATCGCGCCGACGAACAGCAGCAGGCAGCACAGGGTGATCACGTCGATGCGCAGGCCGAGCAGCGACACGCTCACCCCGGTCTTGCCCGGCGCGGCGGCGAAGATCGCGTCGAGATTGACGGTGCCGAACAGCAGGAACAGGCCGAAGATGCCGAGCAGGAAGCCGAAATCGCCGATGCGGTTGACCACGAAGGCCTTGATCGCCGCCGCCGAGGCCGAGGGCCGCTCGTACCAGAACCCGATCAGCAGGTAGGAGGCCAGCCCGACCCCTTCCCAGCCGAAGAACATCTGCACCAGATTGTCGGCGGTCACCAGCATCAGCATCGCGAAGGTGAACAGCGACAGATAGGACTGGAAGCGGGCGATCGAGCGGTCATGGGCCATGTAGCCGACCGAATAGATGTGCACCGCCGCCGACA
>JBDLVO010000301.1:0-4819 GCA_039804805.1 Pseudomonadota bacterium | reverse complement strand
TGGCACGCCCACTGGATCCCGCCCGAGGCGCTGGCGCTGCTGGCCGGGCGCACCACCCCGCCCTGCCTGATCCGCGATGGCGCCACCCGCCGCCTGCGTCTGCCCGATGGGCGCGCCCCGGCGGTCAAGGAGGACCAGCTCGACCTCGACGCCCGCCGCGCCGCCCTCGACCGGGCCGGGATCGACCGGCAGGTGCTGTCGCTGGCGGTGATCGCCGGGATCTTCCCCGCCGCCCTGCCGCCGGAGATCGAGCTGGCGGTGGCCGAGGCGGCCAATCGCGGCTTCGCCCGCCTGGCCGGCGAATCCGGCGGCCGCTTCGGCGGGCTCGCCTTGCTGCCGACCGCCGACCCGGCCCAGGCGGCGCGGCTGCTGGAGATCGCGGTCGAGGAGCAGGGGCTGGAAGGCGGGATGCTGCCGGCCGACGCCTTCGCCGACGATTCCACCGCCGACCGCTTCCGCCCGGTGCTGGCGGCGGCCCACCGCCGGCGCACCCAGTTGTTCATCCATCCCGGGCCGATTTCCGGCCGCCTTTGGCCGGCGGGCGGCGACGATCCGCTGGCGCTGCTCCGCCGCCGCGCGGTGGGGTTCCAGGACAGCCTGACCGCCGCCGCGATCACCCTCGACTATACCGGCCGGCTCGATCCCTACCCCGAGGCGCGGATCCGCCTCGCCAACCTCGCCGGGACCCTGCCGCTGCTGGTCGAGCGGATCGCCCTGACGGCGGAGCGAATGGGCCTGCCGCCGTCGCGCGCCGACGGCCGCCCGCGCCACATCCTGGCCGACACCGCCTCGTTCGGCGCGGCTTCGCTGACCCTGGCCGCCCGCACCCTCGGCGCCGAGCGGCTGGTGTTCGGCAGCGATTGCCCGGCCCTGACCCTGCCGCCGGCCCGCGCCGCCGTCGCCGGGGCCGCGTTCACCGCCGCCGAGCGCGATGCCCTGCTGCGGGGGGACGCCCTCGCCTGAGCGCCAAGGGGCGCGCCCCTTGGCAATCCCGCGAAGGGCCACCGGCCCTTCACCCGATGGATTTAGGCTTGGCGTGGGGACAGGCCGGCGTCATATGATGGGAGGGATGTTTTTTAGGGAGAGGAGGCGGCCATGCCTCGCGCTTTGGACGTGGCCAACGAAATCATCCGCGACGCGGCCGAACGGGGGATTACGGTCACCAATCTCTCGCTCCAGAAACTCGCCTACTTTGCCCATGGCTGGCATCTGGCGCTGACGGGAGAGCCGTTGATCGAGGAAGGGTTCGAGGCGTGGCGATTCGGGCCGGTGGTGCCGAGCCTCTATCACAAGTTCAAGCTCTATTCGTCCAATCCGATCCCCCCCGACCATCCGCTGGCGGACACGCCGCCATTGGATGAGGCGGCCCGCGCCGTGATCGTCAAGGTGATCGAGGTGTTCGGAGGGCGCAGCGGGTTCGAACTGGTCGGCCTGTCCCACGACCCCGCCGGGCCGTGGCATCGGGTGTTCCACGACCCCGCCATCGGCGCCACCATCCCCGACCGCGATATCGGACGGTATTTCAAGCAATTGGCGGGTGCCGGGGCCTGAGGTGAGCGGCGAGCGGCGCGACCTTGGCCTCGACTCGATCCGGCTGCCCGCCGCTCATGAGGCCGAGGTTTCCGACCGCGAAGTCGAAGGCAACGGCGACGCGCGCAAAGGGGTGGAATACGAGGATCGCGTCGTCGCCTTCGTCGATATTCTCGGCTTCAAGAACATCATCCGGCGCTCGGCCCGGGAGCCCGCTCTGGTGCCGCGCATCCAGAGCGCGTTGAGCCTGCCCCGCCACGATTGGGCCGAGATGTTCGCCCCGCTGATCGACGGCGAGAGCGTTTCCGGCGGCGAGCGTACCCACAGTTTTTCGGACTTCATCGTGATGTCGGTCCCGCCGGATCCGCCGGCGGTCGGATTGCTGGTCTACATGGTGTTCAAGAAGTGCCGCCAGTTGCTGGAGGCCGGCTTCGCCAGCCGGGGCGGCATCGCGCGCGGCCCGATCTTCCACGAGGAGGGCGAGGCGGTGTTCGGCCCGGCTTTCGTCGACGCCTACCTGCTGGAAAGCACCCACGCCGATGGTCCCCGGGTGATTTTGCAGAATGCGGTGCGAACGCTGATCGAGACCTATTGCGCCGCCACCCCAGACAGCACCCTGTGCCGTTTTTTCGCCGAACACGTCAAACGGGCGGAAGACGGCCCGGCGACGATCAACCTGTTCGCGGACTTCCGCGAGAATTCTTTCTATGCCAAACGCCCCGACATCGAATCCTCATTGAGGAAAATGCATCAGGTGATCTGCTCGGCACTCGACGATTCGGCGGACGCCCCGCAGATCTTCCGCAAGAACGCCCAGCTTGCCCGTGCCTTCAACCAGGCCCTGCACGGCTCCGGTTATGAGGCCTACCTGATCCGCCCCGACAAACTGCCGGCCCAGCGCCCTTAAACGCCCGGGTTCCAAGGGCCTTGCGGCCCTTGGCGGGGGTGCGGGGGCGGCGCCCCCGCGTCTCAGGCCTTGGGCGCGACCTCGGCCCAGACTTTTTCGGCGATGGCGCGGTAGGCCTGCGCGTGCGGTCCATCGGGCTGGGCCAGCACGATCGGGTTGCCCTCGTCGCCGCCCTGGCGGATGGCGATGTCGAGCGGCAATTCGCCCAGGAACGGCACGCCGAGGCGTTCGGCCTCGGCCCGCGCCCCGCCATGACCGAACAGATGGGCCTCGTGGCCGCACTTGGGACAGACGTAGCTGCTCATGTTCTCGACGATGCCGAGCACCGGCACCTCGACCTTGCGGAACATCACCAGCGCCTTGGCGGCATCGATCAGGGCAAGGTCCTGCGGGGTCGAGACGATCACCGCCCCGGCCAGCTGGGCGCGCTGGGCCAGGGTCAGCTGGGTGTCGCCGGTGCCGGGGGGCAGATCGACCACCAAAACGTCGAGCGCCCCCCAGGCGACGTCGCGCATCAATTGCTCGACCGCGCCGGCGACCATCGGGCCGCGCCACACCACCGGGGCGTCGGGCGGCACCAGGAAGCCGAGCGACATGCAGGCCAGCCCGTGGCGGTAGACCGGCTGGAGCGCCGCCGCCTCTTCCGGTTGGCCCTCGATCCCCAGCATCAGCGGCAGCGACGGCCCGAACAGATCGGCGTCGAGCAGGCCGGTGGCCAGCCCCATCGCCCGGAAGCTCAACGCCAGATTGACCGCGGTGGTCGATTTGCCGACCCCGCCCTTGCCCGAGGCCACCGCGATCACCGCGCCGATCTGGCCGAGCAGCCGGGCCGGCGCCGCCGGCGCGGCCGGGGCGGCGCGCTCGGCGGTCAGCACCGCCGTCACCGCGACGATTCCGGGCACGGCGCGGACCGCCGCCTCGGCCGCGACGCGCAGCTGTTCCAGCGCCGGGGCGGTTTCGGGGGTGGCGGCCAGGGTGAAGGCGACCTTGCCATCGCGCAGGCTGAGCCCGCCGACCCGGCCGCTGGCGACGATGTCGCCGCCGCCCTCGGGATCGGCCAGGGTGGCGAGGGCGCGCAGGATCTGGGCTTCGGTCGGGTCGGCCATGACGTCTCCGGGACAGGGGAAAGACCCGCCGGGGCGGGCCAAGGCTGCCGGGGCGAACCCGTCCCGACCCGTCAGATATGACACCCGCGACCGGCGTTGCAAAGGCCCCGCCCGCCCGCGCCGGGGCGACCGCACCGGGTGCCGGCCCGACTTTCCGGGCCGAGCCGCGTTGCACCTTGGGGAATCCTCCCCTATCTTCCCCCGGAAAGGGAGCCGGCTCCGGCCGTGCCCCCCTTCTGGTTCGACCCAGCCGGCGGCCGGCGCGGCGGTGACGGCGCCCGGCCCGACTTTGGCGCAGAAGAGGATAACTGGATGGCTTGGAATCCGCGCGGCGGCGATGGCGGCGGCCCCTGGGGCAGCGGCGGGGGCAGCGGAGGCGACGGCGGCGGACCGTGGGGTCGCCCCGGCGGCGGCCAGGGCGGCGGTCAGGGTCCCGACATCGATGAGTTCATCCGCCGTGGCCAGGAAATGCTGCGCCGCGCCATGCCGGGCGGCGGCTTCGGCGGCCGGGGCGTCGTCACCCTGGCGGTGCTGGCCGCGCTGGCCGCCTGGGCCGCCACCGGCATCTACAAGGTCAGCCCCGACGAGCAGGGCGTGGTGCTGCGCTTCGGCAAGTGGGTCGACACCACCGAGCCCGGATTGCATTACCGCCTGCCCTACCCGGTCGACAGCGTGCTGCTGCCCAAGGTCACCAAGGTCAACCAGCTCCAGATCGGCTACCGCTCGGCCGGCGATCCCCGCATCGAGCGCACCGCGATCAGCCGCAACGTCCCCGAGGAAAGCCGGATGCTGACCGGCGACGAGAACATCGTCGAAGCCGATTCGGCGGTGTTCTGGCGGATCAAGGACGCCGGCAAGTTCCTGTTCAACGTCCGCGACCCGGAAATGACGGTCAAGGTGGCGGCGGAAAGCAGCCTGCGCGAGGTGATCGGCCGCAATCCGATCCAGGCGGCGCTGTCGGACAAGCGCGAGCTGATCGCGTTGCAGGCCCAGGAGGAATTGCAGCGCCTGCTCGACAGTTATGGCGCCGGAATCGAGATCCAGCAGGTCCAGTTGCAGAAGGTCGATCCGCCCGGCGCGGTCATCGACGCCTTCAACGACGTCCAGCGCGCCCGCGCCGACCAGGAACGCGCCCGCAACGAGGCCGAAGCCTATCGCAACGACATCATCCCCCGCGCCCGCGGCGAGGCGGAACGGCTGGTCCAGGAATCCCAGGCCTACCGCGAGCAGGTGGTCAACCTGGCCCAGGGCGACGCGAAACGCTTCCTGTCCGTGC
>JBDLVO010000300.1:0-3536 GCA_039804805.1 Pseudomonadota bacterium | reverse complement strand
CGGGGTCAAGCAGGCAAGCCGCCGCCTGATCGGCCAGCGCGGCATCGCGGTGGCGCGGGCGGATTCGGCCGAGGCGCGGCTGGCGCTGGCCGGCGAGGCGCTGGCCGGGCTGGCACGGTTCCAGGGCGCCCGCCGCCAGGAGGCGCTGGCCGCCCGCCAGCAAGAGGCGATGCTTTCGTTCCTGCGGCTGGCCGAGCGGCTGCGGAAGGCCGGCGACAGCTCCGCCGCCGATCTCGCCCTCGCCCGCCTCGCCTTGGCCGAGACCGCGCGGGTTCATGCCGACGCCCGGATCGAACTGGCCCAGGCGCGCGAGGCGCTGCGCGGGCTGTGCGACTGCGAGCCCTCCGGGATCGCCGCCCTGCCCGACCCGCTGTCGCCCGAGCTGCTCGGCGGCCCGGCCGGCGACGAGGCGCGGCTCGACGAATTGCCGGCGGTGCAGGCCGGCCGGGCCCGGATCGAGACGGCGCGGGCCGATCTGCGGCTGGCCCGCGACGAGCGGGTGCCCGACCCGACCTTCCGCCTCGGCGGCGGGCGGGACGGTTCGGCGACGCTGGTCACCTTCGGGGTGTCGCTGCCGATCCCGGTGCTGAATTCCGGCTCGGCCCGGGTGGTCAGCGCCGGGCGCGGCGTGGCCAGCGCCGAGGCGGCGGAAATGACCGCCCGCCGCGCCGCCCGCACCGAGATCGCCGCCACCCGCGCCGCCGCCACCGAGGCGTGGCAGGGCTGGCAGGCGTGGCGGACCCAGGCGGCCGAGCCGCTCGACCAGCAGATCGCCCTGCTGGAGCGGCTGTGGGTCGGGCGCGAAATCTCCGCCACCGAGTATTTCGTCCAGTTGCGCGAGACCGTCCGCGCCGCCCAGCAGGGGGCCGAATTGTGGAGCCGGGCCTGGACCACCCTGGCCGACGGCCTGCGCGCCGCCAACCGCATCGATACCGTCGTGGGGCTGTGATGATGATGATGATGACCCGCCGTCTGCTGCCGCTTTCGCTCGCCGCCCTGGCCGGAGCCGCCGTCGCCGGCGGGCTGGCCTTCGCCTTCGCCCCGGCCGGGGCGCCGGCCGCTCCGCCCGCCCCCGCCGCGCCGCCCGCCCTCCTCCACCCCACCGCCGGGCTGGCGCTCGGCGACGAACAGCGCGCCGCCGCCGGGGTGACGATCGGCACCGCCGAACGGCGCGCCCTGGAAGGGCGCGAAACGGTGCCGGGGCTGGTCCAGGCCAATGCCTACCGCTCCGCCTTGGTGTCGAGCCGGATCGCGGCGGTGGTGCAGCAGCGCCACGCCACCCTGGGCCAGACGGTGCGGGCCGGTCAGCCGCTCGCCACCCTGTTCAGCAGCGAGATCGCCGAGGCCCAGGCCGCCTTCCTGCTGGCCGAGCAGGAATGGCGCCGGGTGCGCGAGCTGGGCCGCGACATCGTCGCCGGCCGGCGCTGGGCCGAGGCCGAGATCGGCCGCGCGGCCGCCCGCGCCCGGCTGACCACCCTCGGCCTGCCCGCCGGTCAGGTCGAGGCGCTGGGCCGCGACGGCCGGCTGTCCAACCCCGGCCTGCTGACCCTGGCCGCCCCCCAGGCCGGGATCGTCACCGCCGATGCGTTCCGGGTCGGCGAGCGGATCGAGGCCGGCCACCCGCTGTTCGAGATCACCGATCCGGCGACGATGTGGGTCGAGGCGCGGCTGCCCCCCGCCTTGGCCGCCACCGCCGCCCCGGGCGCGCCAGCGCGGGTGCTGCTGGCCGGCGGCGAGCGCCTGCCGGCCGAGATCCGTCAGATCCTGCCGACTCTCGACGAGCAGACCCGCACCCTCGGCCTGCGGCTGGAGGTGGCCAATCCCGGCCGGCGGCTGACCCCGGGCCAGTTCGTCCAGGTCGAGATCGCCGCGCCGCCGCGCGAGGCGGTGGTGGTGCCGGCCGGCGCGGTCGGACGCGACGGCGACGGCCACGACACCGTGTTCGTGGTCGAGGCCGACGAACGCTTCACCCCGCGCCCGGTGACGGTGACCGCCGCCGCCGACGGGCTGGCGGCGGTCGAGGGGCTGCCCCCCGGCACCCGCCTCGCCACCGCCGGGGTGTTCTTCCTCCAGTCGGAACTGGCCAAGGGCAGCGCGCCCGACCGCCCCTGAGCCGATCCGCCCCGCCTTCCCCCCGCCGCCGGCCGCGCCGGCGCCGGACACCCCCCTTTTGCCCGCGAAGCGACCCCCCGCCATGCTCAACCGCCTGATCGACCTCGGCATCGACCACCGCCAGATCGTCGTCCTCGCCCTGCTGGCGCTGGTCGCCGCCGCCGCGCTGGTGCTGCCCCGACTCAATCTCGACGCCTTTCCCGACGTCACCAACGTCCAGGTGGTGGTCAACACCGAGGCGCCCGGCCTCGCCGCCGAGGAGGTCGAGCAACTGATCACCTATCCGGTCGAGGCGGTGATGTATTCCGCCCCTTCGGTGGCCGAGCTGCGCTCGGTGTCGCGCACCGGCCTGTCGGTGGTGACGGTGGTGTTCAAGGAGGGCACCGACCTCTATTTCGCCCGCCAGATGGTGTTCGAGCGGTTGCAGACCGCCCGCGCCCAGATCCCGGCCGCCGCCGGTCAGCCGCAGATCGGCCCCGACACCTCGGGGATCGGTCAGGTGTTCCAGTACGTGCTGCGCGCCGACGACCCGGCCCGCCACGACCTGATCAGCCTGCGCGGCCTCAACGACTGGGTGGTCAAGCTGCTGCTGATGCCGGTCGAGGGGGTGACCCAGGTGCTGTCGTTCGGCGGCGAGGTGCGCCAGTACCAGGTGCGGGTCGATCCCGACCGGCTGCTGTCCTACCGCCTGCGCATCGACGACGTGCGCGCCGCGATCGCCGCCAGCAACCACAATGCCGGCGGCCTGTTCCTCGACCAGGGCGCCGAGCAATTGGTGATCCGGGGCATCGGCATGATGCGCGGCGGCGCCCAGGGCCTCGCCGATCTCGGCGCGGTGCCGGTCAAGGAAGAGCGCGGCGTGGTGGTGCGGGTGCGCGACGTCGCCGAGATCGGCTTCGGCGGCGAGGTGCGCCAGGGCGCGGTGACGATGACCACCCGCGCCGAGGACGGCACCGTCACCCCACGGGGCGAGGTGGTGACCGGGATCGTGCTGAAGCGGGTCGGCGCCAACACCAAGGCGACCATCGACGGGATCGAGGCCCGGCTGCCGCTGATCCGCCAGGCGCTGCCGGCCGGGGTGACGCTGGAGCCGGTCTACGACCAGGCCGATCTGGTCGCCAAGGCGGTGGCGACGGTGACCCGGGCGATGCTGGAAACCTTCGTCCTGATCGTGGTGGTGCTGATCCTGTTCCTGATGAACCTGCGCGCGGCGCTGCTGGTGATGCTGAGCGTGCCGGTGTCGGCCGGGCTGGCGCTGATGGCGATGGCCTGGCTCGGGATGTCGGCCAATCTGATGTCGCTGGGCGGGTTGACCATCGCCATCGGCATGATGGTCGACGGCTCGGTGGTGATGATGGAGAACATCTTCGTCCACCTCGCCCGCCCCGGCGCGGCCGGGGAGAACGGCGGGCTGGCGCTCAGGA
>JBDLVO010000299.1:0-5394 GCA_039804805.1 Pseudomonadota bacterium | reverse complement strand
CGCCCATCATCCCCGCGACAAGGCGGCCTGGGTGCGGCTGTTCGGCCAGACCTTCCGCTTCACCGGCGGCGAGGTGGTCGGCGAGTTCCTGATGAGCATCGCCATCCTGCCCGGCGCCCATCGCGAGGATTGCCCGGTCCAGGCCCGCATCCGCGCCCTCGATCCGCCCTGGGCGCGCCTCTGACCGAGGTTCGCGGGCTCTGCCCGCACCCGCCAAGGGCCGAGGGCCCTTGGAACCCATGCCCTTGTCCTCGCCGTGCCCGACAATCGAAGGGTTCCAAGGGCCTTGCGGCCCTTGGCGGGTATGGGCGGAGCCCATGAAAAGCGGCCGATCCTTGTCGGCGCGGCAAAGATCGGCCACCATTGCTCCCTTCTGTCGAAGAAGAGGAGTAAAAGACGTGCAAGTGATCATCTGGGATGGCGAGACCCTTCATCTCGCCGAGGCGGACATCGACGGCGGAAGCCCGACGCTCGCCGCCGCCGCGGATCGTCCGCTGATCCAGGCCCGACGCGACGAATCCTTCCTTGAGGACCGTTTCGCCCTGTTCTGCGAGGACGTGCGGGATCTGGCCGCCATCAACGCGATGGTGGTGGTGCCGGCGCGCGAGGAGGGGTTCGGCTTTCTGGCCGGGATCACCGCCTTCGTCGCCCGGGACGGCGACAGCGCGTTCCGTGACGCGACCGGGGAGGATCTCGCCTGGCTCGACGCCCATCCGTGGTGGCTGCGCCGGGGCGCCGGGGTGCGGGAGCAGTTGCAGGGCGAGGTTCGCCCTGCCAGCGATCTGGCCGAGGGCGAGTGGAAGCCGCAGATGGAGCTGATCCTGCCCGACGGGCCGCTGACCCGCCACCAGACCTTCCTCAGCGCGATGCTGGGCAAGCATCTGGAGCATGTGGTGGCGGTCGAGGCCGAGCCGGTCGGCGAGCGGCTGATCCTCAAGGCGATGTTCGCCGACGCGGCGGCCGAGGCGGTGCAGGCCGATTTCGCCGCCCAGTTCGACAGCGGCGCCGACGGGGCGTTCGAGTACAGGTCGCCCTGGCTGACGATCCGCTAGGACCCTCCGCCCCGATCTCCGGAGGAGAGGGCTCCGGAGGGGGGTCGGATGGCGTGGAGGCTCAGGCCTCCTTCTTGGCGGTCTTGGGCAGATCGAGCTTGAGGTGCAGTTCGCGCAGCCGTTCAGGCAGGACGGCGGCGGGCGCCTGCATCAGCAGATCCTGGGCCTGCTGGTTCATCGGGAACAGGATCACCTCGCGGATGTTGGGCTCGTCGGCCAGCAGCATCACGATGCGATCGACCCCCGGCGCCGCGCCGCCATGCGGGGGCGCGCCGTATTTGAAGGCGTTGAGCATGCCGCCGAAATGCTCCTCGACATGGGCGGCGCTGTAACCGGCGATCTCGAACGCCTTGTACATGATGTCGGGGCGATGGTTGCGGATCGCGCCCGACGACAGTTCGACGCCGTTACAGATGATGTCGTACTGATAGGCGTTGATGGTCAGCGGGTCCTGGGTCAGCAGCGCGTCCATCCCCCCCTGCGGCATCGAGAACGGGTTGTGCGAGAACTCGATCAGCCCGGTGTCCTCGTTCAGCTCGTACATCGGGAAATCGACGGTCCAGCAGAACTTGAACACGTCCTTTTCGAGCAGGTCGAGTTCGTTGCCCAGCTTGATGCGGACCTGACCGGCGAACTTGGCCGCCGCCAGCGCCTTGTCGCAGGCGAAGAACACCGCGTCGCCGTCCTGGAGGTTGGCGGCGGCCCGGATCCGGGCGACCCGCTCGGGGTCGAGATTCTTGGCGATCGGGCCCTTGGGGCCGTCGGCGGCGAACTGGATGTAGCCGAGACCGCCGGCGCCGTTCTCGCGCGCCCATTCATTGAGCTTGTCGAACCACGAACGCGGCTGGGTGGCGGCGCCGGGGGCGGGGATGGCGCGCACCACCGCGCCCTGGGCCACCAGCTTGGCGAACAGGCCAAAGCCCGAATCGCGGAACGCCTCGGTGACGTCGGCGATGACGATCGGGTTGCGCAGGTCGGGCTTGTCCGAGCCGTATTTCAGCATCGCCTCGGCATAGGGGATGCGCGGGAACGGCGCCGGAGTCACGGCGCGGCCGTTGCCGAATTCGCGGAACACCCCTTCCAGCACCGGCTCGATCGCCGCGAACACGTCGTCCTGGGTGACGTAGCTCATCTCGAAATCGAGCTGGTAGAACTCGCCCGGGCTGCGGTCGGCGCGGCCGGCCTCGTCGCGGAAACAGGGCGCGATCTGGAAATAGCGGTCAAAGCCCGCCACCATCAGCATCTGCTTGAATTGCTGCGGCGCCTGGGGCAGGGCGTAGAACTTGCCGGGATGGAGGCGCGACGGCACCAGATAGTCGCGCGCGCCTTCCGGGCTGCTGGCGGTCAGGATCGGGGTCTGGAACTCGGTGAAGCCCTGGGCCTGCATCGCGTTGCGCAGATAGGCGATCACCTTGGCGCGCAGGATCATGTTGGCGTGGACGTCCTCGCGCCGCAGGTCGAGGAAGCGGTATTTCAGCCGCATGTCCTCGGGGTAGTCCTGCTCGCCGGCCACCTGCATCGGCAGCACCTCGGCCATCGCCTGGATCTCGACCGCCGCCACCTTCAGCTCGATCTCGCCGCTGGGCAGGCGGGGATTGACCGTCTCGGCCGAGCGCAGCACCACCTCGCCGGTGACGGTGACCACGCTTTCCGGCCGGGCGCCTTCGAGAATCGAGAACACCGGGCTCGAAATGTCGGCGACGCACTGGGTCACGCCATAATGGTCGCGCAGATCGACGAACAGCAGGTTGCCGTGGTCGCGCTTGCGGTGGACCCAGCCCGACAGCCGAACCTGGCTGCCGGCATCGCTGGCCCGCAACTGACCGCAGGTGTGGGTGCGGTAGACGTGCATGGTGGGGGTGACTCCGTGCTTCTTCGGACGGCCTCGCGGCCCGGAACCGCGAAGAAACGCACTGGCCGCCTCGATTTGTCAAGGCGGGAATTACCTGGTCAAAGGCGCGGGCGCCGCCCGCACCCGCCAAGGGCCGCAGGGCCCTTGGAACCCAGGCCTTGTCCTTCGGAACCCCGACCATCGAGGGGATCCCAGGGCCCCCGGCCCTTGGCGGGTGTGGGCGGCGCCCACATCTTGCCTGGGGCGATCACCCCGTTGTTCGGCCCTACCAGGAATTGTCCGAACCTTGCCTCGCCGGGGGAAACCCGCTAACGTGCCGGCCTCGGGATAAGCGCTTGATTGCACGACGGGTTCGGGGATGGCCGGGGGTATCGCGTTCAATGACCTGTCCCGGCGCAGCGCGAGGATGGCCGCCGCGCTCGACGCCGCCGCCCGGCGGGTGATCGCCCGCGGCTGGTACGTCCTCGGCCCGGAACTGGACGGATTCGAGCGCGAGTTCGCCGCCTGGTGCGGCCTTGGCCACGCCGTCGGCGTCGCCAGCGGCAGCGACGCGCTCGAACTGGCGTTGCGCGCCCTCGGGCTGGGGCCGGGGGCGGTGGTCGTCACCGTCGCCAATGCCGGCGGCTATGCCACCGCCGCGATCCTGGCGGTCGGCGCCAGCCCCCGCTATGTCGATGTCGCGGCCGGAACCGGCCTGCTCGATCCCGCCACGCTCGAACCGGTGCTGGCCGCCGGGCCGGTGGCGGCGCTGATCGTGCCTCATCTCTATGGCCGGCTGGCGCCGATGGCCGAGATCCTGGCGCGGTGCCGGCCGCGCGGGGTGGCGGTGATCGAGGATTGCGCCCAGGCCCACGGGGCACAACGCGACGGCAGGCGGGCCGGGGCCTTCGGCACGGTCGGCTGCTTCAGCTTTTACCCGACCAAGAATCTCGGCGCCCTCGGCGATGGCGGCGCCCTGGTCACCGACGATCCGGCCCTGGCCGAACGGATCCGCGCCCTGCGCCAGTATGGCTGGGGCGACAAATACCATGTGCTGCGGCCGGGCGGGCGCAACAGCCGGCTCGACGAGATGCAGGCGGCGTTCCTGCGACTCGGGCTGCCGAGGCTCGACGATTGGAACCACCGCCGTCGCGCCATCGCCGAGCGCTACCGCGCCGGGATCCGCCATCCCGGTCTGGCCTGCCCGCCCCCCGGCGGCGCGGACGACGTCGCCCATCTGTTCGTGCTGCGCTGCGCCGGGCGCGACCGGCTGGCCGCCCATCTCGCCGCGCGGGGGATCGGCTGCGCGGTGCATTACCCGGTGCCCGACCATCGCCAGCCCGGCTGGCGCGAGGCCTGCGCCGGGGCCGGGCCGCTGCCGGTGACGGAACGGCGGGCGGCCGAGATCCTGTCGCTTCCCTGCTATCCCGAACTGGAGGATAGCGAGGTCGAGGCCGTCATCGATGCCGTCAACGGGTGGTGAGCCGGTGTATTCGATCGTCATTCCCATCTACAACAACGCCGCCTCGCTGCCGGAACTGGTGGCGGCGCTCGATCAGGTGGCGGCGACGGTGCGCGACCGCTTCGGCCTCGCCACCGAGGCGGTGTTCGTGATCGACGGCAGCCCCGACGACAGCGCGGCGGTGCTGGAACGGCTGCTGCCGACGGTGTCGTTTCCGGCCCAACTGATCCACCACAGCCGCAATTTCGGCTCGTTCGCGGCGATCCGCACCGGGCTGGCCGCCGCGCGCGGGCGTCATGTCGGGATGATCGCCGCCGATTTGCAGGAACCGCCCGAGCTGCTGGTTTCCTTCCTCGAACCGCTGGTCGGCGGCGCGGCCGACATCGTCGTCGGCGTGCGCGAGGGGCGCGAGGATCCGGTGCGCACCCGGCTGAGTTCGGCGCTGTTCTGGCGGCTCTACCGCCGGCTGGTCAATCACGAGATGGCGGCGGGCGGGGTCGATCTGTTCGCCTGCACCGCCGCCGTGCGCGACCAGTTGGTGCGGCTGGGCGAGGCGCACAGCTCGCTGGTCGGGCTGGTCTACTGGGTCGGCTTCCGCCGGGTCGAGGTCGGCTATCACCGCCGCGCCCGCCGCCATGGCCACAGCGGCTGGAGCCTGCGCAAGCGGTTCGATTACCTGCTCGACAATCTGTTCGCCTTCACCGACCTGCCGATCCGGCTGCTGTCGCTGTTCGGGCTGATCGGCACCCTGGTGGTGTCGCTGGTCGGGCTGGTCACCGTGGCCGCCCGCCTGCTCGGCATCATCACCGTGCCGGGCTATGCCCAGACCCTGCTGATGGTGATGTTCTTCGGCGCCCTCAATACCCTGGGGATCGGACTGGTCGGGCATTACGCCTGGCGCACCTATGAAAACACCAAGCGCCGGCCGCTGGCGATCGTCAGCGAGACGCGCCGGTTCGGACGGGATTAGGCGATGGCGGATTTCTTCGTGCATGAGCGGGGGCTGTGCGAAAGCGGCGCGATCGGTCCCGGCACCCGGATCTGGGCCT
>JBDLVO010000298.1:0-2804 GCA_039804805.1 Pseudomonadota bacterium | reverse complement strand
GGTTGGGTTCGGGCGAAAGCCCGACGAACCTTGGGTCAGCATGCCATCAGGGCAGCCCGGCCACCAGCGGGACGAAGCGCACCGGCAGGAACGGGGCCAGCACCGGGCCGTCGGGGCCGAGGGTCACCCGCACCAATTGCTCGCCGGCCCGCCCGGGCACCGCCAGCGGCAGCACCATGATCCCGTCGGGGTGTAACTGGGCCAGCAGGGCCGGCGGCAGTTCGGTCGCGGCGGCGGTGACGATGATCCGGTCGAACGGGGCGCGCTGGGGCCAGCCCAGGCGGCCGTCGCCGTGGCGGGTGGTGACGTTGTGGCGGTGCAGCCGGCGCAGCCGCGCCTCGGCCTCGGCCAGCAGCGGGCGGTGGCGCTCGATCGATTCGACCCGGCGGGCCAGGAGCGACAGCAGGGCGGTCTGATAGCCCGAGCCGGTGCCGATCTCCAGCACCTTCATCCCTGACCCGATTTCCAGCGCCTGGGTCATCAGCCCGACCACCAGCGGCTGGCTGATGGTCTGGCCGCAGCCGATCGGCAAGGCGACGTTCTCGTGGGCCTGATCGCGGAACGGGGCGGGGACGAACGTGTCGCGCGGCACCGCCTCCAGCGCCGCCAGTACCCGGGGATCGCTGACGCCCTGGCGGCGCAGTTCGGTGAGCAGGCGGTGGATCCGCCGCTCGGCCGGCATCATGGCAGGGCGGCGGCCAGCGCCTCCAGGCTGCCCCATTCGGTCAGGTCGAAGCACAGCGGCGTCACCGCCACCGCGCCGCGATAGACCGCCTCCAGGTCGGTGCCGGGCACGCCGCGTTCCTCGGCGCGCTGGGCGCCGATCCAGTAATAGGGCTCGCCGCGCGGGTCGAGTCGCTCCAGCACCTGATCGCCGATCTTGCGCTTGCCCTGGCGGCAGACCTCGATTCCAACCACCGTCTCGGCGGCGACATCGGGGAAGTTGACGTTGATCAGCACGTTGCGCCGCCAGCCGGCGGCCAGCAGCCGGCGGATCACTTCGGGCGCCCAGCGCTCGGCGGTGTCCCATTTCGGCGCCGCCGGCGGGGTGACGAACTGCGACAGCGCGATCGCCGGAATGCCGAGGATGGTGGCCTCCATCGCCGCCGCCACCGTGCCGGAATAGGTGACGTCCTCGCCCAGGTTGGCGCCCCGGTTGATCCCCGACAGCACCAGATCGGGCTTGCGGTCGCCGGCCAGGATCTGGTTGACCCCGAGCAGCACCGCGTCGGTCGGCGTGCCGTCCACCGCGTAATGGCGCGGCCGCGCCTCGCGGATTCTGAGCGGGCGGCGGATGGTCAGCGAATGGCTGGCCGCGCTCTGCTCATGCTCGGGCGCCACCACCCAGACGTCGTCGGACAGGGCCAGGGCGATCCGCTCCAGCACCGCCAGCCCGGGGGCGTCGATGCCGTCGTCGTTGCTGAGCAGGATGCGCAGGCGGGACGGGTCGCCGACCGGAGCGAACATCAGCCGATCCGCTCCAGCCCGCCGAGATAGGGCCTGAGCGCCTCGGGGATGCGGATGCCGCCGTCGGCGGTCTGGTGATTCTCCATCACCGCGATCAGGGTGCGGCCGACGGCGAGGCCGGAGCCGTTGAGGGTATGCACCGCCCGGGTGCCCTTCTCGCCCTCGGGGCGGAAGCGCGCCTTCATCCGCCGCGCCTGGAAGTCGCCGCAATTCGAGCAGGAGGAAATCTCGCGATAGCGCTGCTGGCCCGGCAGCCAGACTTCAAGATCGTAGGTCTTGCGCGCCGAGAAGCCCATGTCGCCGGCACACAGCGCCATCACCCGGTAGGGCAATTCAAGGCGCTGCAACACCGTCTCGGCGCAAGCCGTCATCCGCTGGTGCTCTTCCTCGGAACGGTCGGGGTGGGCGATCGAAACCATCTCGACCTTGTGGAACTGGTGCTGGCGGATCATCCCCCTTGTGTCCTTGCCGGCCGAGCCGGCCTCGGAGCGGAAGCAGGGGGTCAGCGCGGTCATCCGCAGCGGCAGCGCGGCTTCCTCAAGGATGCTGTCGGCGACCAGATTGGTCAGCGGCACCTCGGCGGTGGGGATCAGCCAGTGGCCGGTGTTGGCGCGGAACAGGTCCTCGGTGAATTTCGGCAACTGGCCGGTGCCGAAGGCGGCGCCGTCCTTGACCAGCAGCGGCGGGTCGATCTCGGTGTAGCCGTGCTCGTTGGTCTGAAGGTCGATCATGAACTGGCCGATCGCCCGTTGCAGCCGGGCCAGCGTCCCCTTCAGCACCACGAAACGGGCCCCCGACAGCCGGGCGCCGGCGTCGAAATCCATCCCGCCCAGCGCCTCGCCCAGCGCGTCGTGATTGAGCGGGGTGAAATCGAACGCGCGCGGGCTGCCCCAGCGGCGGATCTCGACATTGGCGGTCTCGTCCGGCCCGTCCGGCACGTCGTCGGCCGGCAGGTTGGGCAGCGACACCAGCAACGCCTCGATCTCGGCCCCCAGCGCGCGGTCTTCTTCTTCCAGCGCGGGGATCTGCTCCTTCAGCGCGGCGACCTCGTCGAGCAGGGCGGTGGCGTCGCCGCCGCTGCGCTTCAGCGCGCCGATCTGCTTCGAGGCGTCGTTGCGGCGGGCCTGCATTTCCTGAAACGCGGTCTGGGCGGCCCGGCGCCGCGCGTCGAGCGCCAGCAAGGACTCGGCCTGGGGCGCGATGCCCCGGCGGGCGAGGCCGGAATCGAAGGCCGCGGGATTGTCGCGAATCGTCTTCAGGTCATGCATTGCGGAGGGATTCCTGAACATAAGGTCCGGTGGCTGCTTATAAGCCCGCGCGGCGGTTTAGGGAAGAGG
>JBDLVO010000297.1:0-12498 GCA_039804805.1 Pseudomonadota bacterium | reverse complement strand
GCATCTTCGCTTCCCCCCGGTTCCAGCCTCGCAGCGAGACTCCCGACATGCCCTTGCCCCGTATGACGATTTCGCTCCGCCTTGCCCTGGTGATCCTGCTCAACACCGTGATGATCGGCCTGTCGGTCGGCGTCGCGACGGCGTGGATCCTCAATCGCGACGCCGAGCGTCAGGCCTACCAGGCGATCGACCGCAACATGCGGGTGGCGTGGCGCGAGTTGACCCGGGCCGGCGGCGCGGTCGAACTCCAGGGTGACCGTCTGCTGGCCGGCGGGGTGGTGCTCAACGACAACGAATCCATCGTCGATGCGGTCAGCGCCCAGGTCGGCGGCACCGCGACGATCTTCCGCGGCGACACCCGGATCGCCACCAACGTCAAGGCCGCCGACGGAAGACGCGCCGTCGGCACCAAGCTGGCCCGCAATGCCGCCTATGAAGCGGTGCTGCAACGCGGCGACTCGTTCCGGGGCTTCGTCGACATCCTCGGCGTGCCGTTCATCACCGGCTACGACCCGATCCGTGGCCCCGACGGCACGGTGGTCGGCATCCTGTTCGTCGGCAGCCCGACCGCCCAGTTCTTCGCCGCCACCGAGGCGGTCAAGCGCTGGACGCTGGGGGCCGGGCTGGTGGCCGGGGTGCTCGGACTGGCGATCGGGCTGCTGGTGGCGCGCGCCTCGATCCTGCTGCCGCTGCGCGGGATCACCCAGGCAATGACCCGGATCGCCGAGGGCGAGATCGAGATCGCCCTGCCCTCGCTCGACCGCCGCGACGACATCGGCGACATCGCCCGCACCATCGAGGTGTTCCGCAGCCACGTGGTCGACAACGAGCGGCTGCGCGGCGAGCAGACCGAACTCGACCGTCAGGCCGAACGGCGGCGCCGCGACGAAATGGCGGCGCTGGCCCGCGAGATGGAACAGCGGGTGCAGGGCTCGATCGCCGCGATCGGCGGGCTGGCCAGCAACCTCCACCGCCTCGCCGACGACCTGACCGCCACCGCCGAACGCACCGGCCAGCAGGGGGTGACCCTCGCCGCCGCCAGCGAGACCGCCACCCGCAACGTCGAGACCGTCTCCGCCGCCGGCCTGCAACTCAGCAGTTCGATCCAGGAAATCTCGGGTCAGGTCACCCGCTCGACCGAGGTCGCCCGCGACGCGGTGGCCGAGGCGGCGGCCACCAACCGCACCGTCGAGGGCCTGTCCACCACCGCCAGCCACATCGGCGACATCGTGGCGATGATTTCGGGCATCGCCGCCCAGACCAACCTGCTGGCCCTCAACGCCACCATCGAAAGCGCCCGGGCGGGCGAGGCCGGCAAGGGCTTCGCCGTGGTCGCCCACGAGGTCAAGGCGCTGGCCGGCCAGACCGCCAACGCCACCCAGGACATCTCGCGGCAGGTCGCCGACGTCCAGGGGATCAGCCGGCAGGCGGTCGAGGCGATCCACGCCATCGCCGCCACCATCGACCGGATCGACAGCTTCTCGACCGCGATCGCCGGCGCGGTCGAGGAACAGAGCGCGGTCACCGCCGACATCGCCCGCAACGTCGCCGCCGCCAGCGCCGGGGTGCGCGCCGTCTCCACCGCCGTGACCGAGGTAACCCGGGCCGCCGGCGAAACCGGCCGGATGGCCCGCGACGTGCTCGACGCCTCCGCCACCCTCACCGGCGAATCCCGCCGGCTGGAGGAGGAGGTCGAACGCTTCCTCGCCGAAATCCGCTCCCGCGCCTGATCCCCCCGGCGCCCAGGCCCGCCGTCCCGGCATGACGTGACCCAACGGATCACCTCGTCGGCCGGGCGGCATCAGCCGGGCGGGCGGGCCATCAGGGCCTCCAGCGCGGCGCGGTCGAGCGGCTGGCCGGCGAGATAGCCCTGGAAATGGTCGCAATTGTGGCTGCGCAGGAAGGCGAGCTGGCCGTCGGTCTCGACCCCCTTGCCGACGATCGCGATCCCCAGCGAATTGGCCATCGCGATCATCGCCCGCATCAGCAGCCCGTCCTCGCGGTCGATCCGCTGGTGGCGCAGGAAGATGCGGTCGATCCGCAGCGAGCGCACCGGAAAGCGTTTCAGCAGGCGCAGCGAGGTGTAGCCCGAGCCGAAATCGTCGATCGCCAGACTGACGCCGAACCCGGCGATGGTCTCGAGCGATTGCAGCACCGCCGGCGAGCCGTCGCGCAGGACGGATTCGGCGATTTCCATCTCCAGCAGATGCGGCGGCAGGCGGTAGGCCTGCATCCGTTCGAAGGCGCGGGCGAACGTCTCGGGCACGCGCAGTTGGCGCAGCGACAGGTTGACCGCGATCTGGCAGGGCGGCAGGCCGCGATCGCGCCAATCGGCCAGACCGTCGATCAGTTCGCCCAGCATCCATTCGCCGATGGCGACGATCAGGCCGGAGCTTTCGGCCACCTCGATGAAGGCCTCGGCCCCGATCAGGCCGCGCTCGGGATGGTCCCAGCGCAGCAGCACCTCGGCCGCCACCAGGGTGCGGTCGCGGATGTCGAAGATCGGCATGAAGCGCAGGCGGAACCGCTTCTGCTCCAGCGCGGCGCGCAGCCCCCATTCCAGTTCCAGCCGCCGCGCCGCCTGCTCGTTCATCTCGGCGGTGAAGAAGCGCAGGGTGTTGGCCCCGGCCTCCTTGGCCTGATACATCGCCATGTCGGCGTTGCGGACCAGCACGGCGGCGTCGGTGCCGTCCTCGGGGATCAGGGTGACGCCGATGCTGGCCGAAATGAACACCGCCCGGCCCCGGATCGGGAATTCCGCCGCCAGCGCGTCGAGGATCTTGCGGGCGATCGCCTCGACGTCGAACGCCGAGTGGATGTCGGTCAGGATCACGATGAATTCGTCGCCGCCGATGCGGGCGACGGTGTCGGACTGGCGCAAGGCGGCGCGCAGCCGCTGCGCCACCTGCCGCAGCAATTCGTCGCCTGCATCGTGGCCGAGGGTGTCGTTGACCGGCTTGAAGCGGTCGAGGTCGATGTGCAACAGCGCCGCCCGCGCCCCGCCGCGCTGGCACAGCGCGCCGATTGTCTGCAACCGGTCCAACAGCGATTGCCGGTTGAGCAGCCGGGTCAGCGGGTCATGGGTGGCGAGATATTCCAGCCGGGCGATGTCGGGCGGTTTTTCCGCCCCGCCGGTCGAGATGCAGATCAGGCAGCCGTCGCCCGGACCGGCCCCGGCGCCGATCACCTGCACCGTCAGCAGCACCGGCGCGCCGGCCTCGTCCTCGCCCACCAGGGTGCCGACCCGGTGCGACGGCGCGGCGCGGCCGGTCGCGCTCTCCTCCCCGGCCGGCTCGGGCGGCCAGGACAGCGACAGCCGCCGCCCGGCCATCGCCTCCGGCCGGGTACGGAACAGCCCGGCCGCCGCCCGATTGGCGTAGCGCACGGTGATGGTCGCATCAAGGATCAGAATCGCGGCCTGGGCGGATTCGACCATGTCCTGGAGAAGGAAATCCGTCTCGACCGCCGCCGCGTGGCTCATGCCATCCCGCTCCCGCTCCCGCCGCGGCGATGATAGCAAAACACGTTTTCCGGGTTAAGCGCCGAGCGGCCGAGCGGGATGAGAAATATCGTTCCGCCGCCAACCGCCGGAAAGCAACGACAGGAGGGCGGCCGTCGCGCGGCTCAATCCGGGCGGTAGGCCCGACATTGGGCGGGATCGGTCTCCAGCCGGCCGGCCCCGATCAGGTCGAGGCAATCGGGGATCGCCGGCATCACCGCGCCCAGGCAATCGGCGATCGCCGCCGGCTTGCCCGGCAGGTTGACGATCAGGCTGCGACCCCGGATTCCGGCGGTCTGGCGCGACAGGATCGCGGTGGGGACGACGCGCAGGCTTTCGTGCCGCATCAGTTCGCCGAAGCCCGGCAGCAGCCGGTCGCACACCGCGATGGTGGCCTCGGGGGTGACGTCGCGCGGGGCCGGGCCGGTGCCGCCGGTGGTGACGATCAGCCCGCAGCCCTCGCCATCGGCCAGATCGCGCAGCACCGCCTCGATCCGTTCGCGCTCGTCGGCCACCAGCCGGGCGACCGGCCGCCACGGCGACACCACCACCCGGCGCAGCCAGGCCGCCACCGCCGGGCCGCCCGCGTCGGGGTAGAGGCCGGCGGCGGCGCGGTCGGAAACGGTGACGATGCCGATCGAAAGCATGGCGGCTCCTGGGCGGGGGCGGACATCGCGAAAGCCACGCCCCGCTTTGCCCTTGGGGGTGGCGGGGACTTGCCGATACTATCCGCTTCATGGCCCCGTCTGACCAGCCCCGCACCGCCCCGTTGCGGCTCGATGCCGCCCTCGCCCTGCTGCGCCGCGACCTCGACGTGGTGGCGGGACTCGAAACCATCCCCGCCGCCCAGGCCCGGGGCCGGGTGCTGGCCGCCGCCCCGGTGGCGACGGTGACTGTGCCACCGGCCGATTGCGCCGCGATGGACGGCTGGGCGGTGCGCGCCGCCGATCTCGGCCCCGCGCCGCTGCCGGTGGGGGGACGGATCGCCGCCGGCCACCCGCTGGGCGAGCCGGCGCGGCCGGGCCAGGCCTACCGCATCTTCACCGGCGCCCCGTTGCCAGCCGGGCTCGACACGGTGATCGTCCAGGAAGAGGCGGAGGAGCGGCCCGGAGCGGTGGCGTTGCCGGCCGCCCGCCTCGGCGCCAACATCCGCCGCGCCGGCGAATCGGTGGCGCCGGGCGACCGCCCGCTGGCCGCCGGCTGCCGGCTGGGGCCGGCCGAACTCGGCGTCGCCGCCGCGCTGGGACTGACCACGCTGCCGGTGCGGCGCCGCCTGCGGGTGGCGCTGGCCTCGACCGGCGACGAACTGCACGATCCCGGCCCGGCGCTGCCGCCCGGCGGCCTGTACGACGCCAACCGGCCGATGCTGCGCGCCCTGCTCGAAGGCTGGGGCGCCGCGATCGACGATCTCGGCATCATCCCCGACCGACCGGACCGGCTGGCGGCGACCCTGGCGGCGGCGGCGGCGGGATGCGACCTGATCGTCACCTCGGGCGGCGCCTCGGTCGGGGCGGAAGACCATCTGCGCGGGGTGGTGGCGCGCCTGGGCGCGGTGAGCTTCTGGCGGCTGGCGATCAAGCCGGGCAAGCCGGTGCTGTTCGGCCGGATCGGCGCCACCCCGTTGCTGGGGCTGCCGGGCAATCCGGTGTCGGGGCTGGTCGGGATGGGGCTGATCGGCCGACCGGTGCTGGCCCGGCTCGGTGGCGAGGTGCTGGCGCCGCCGCGCCGCTTTGCCGTGCCGGCCGCCTTCGCCCTGCGCAAGGGGGCCGGACGGCGCGAATTCCCCCGCGCCCGCCTCACCGCCGACGGTGCGGCGGACCTGGTGCCGAACGACAGTTCCGGGGTGCTGACCTCGGTCACCGCCGCCGATGGCCTGCTCGATCTGGCCGAGGACAGGGTCGAGATCCACCCGGGCGAGCCGGTCCCGTTCCTGCCCTTCGCCGAGCTGCTGCGATGACCATCCTTTATTTCTCCTGGGTGCGCGACCGGATCGGCCTGGGGCGCGAAACGGCGGCCCCACCGCCCCAGCTCGCCACCCTCGGCCAACTGCGCCTGTGGCTGGCCGGGCTCGGCCCCGGCCACGCCGCCGCGCTGTCCCCCGGTTTGCCGGTGCGCGGCGCGGTCAACCAGGAGCTGGCCGCCCCCGACCATCCGATCGGACCGGACGACGAGATCGCCTTCTTCCCGCTGTTCAGCGGCGGCTGAGGCGATGATCCGGATCCAGACCGCGCCGTTCGACCCGGGCGCCGAACTCAACCACCTCGCCGCCGGCCAGAGTGAAGCCGGCGCGCTGGCCAGCTTCGTCGGGCTGGTGCGCGACGAAGGCGGCCGGCTGATCGCGCTGACGCTGGAACATTATCCCGGCATGGCCGAACGCCTGCTGGCCGAGATCGAGGCCGAGGCCCACCGCCGCTGGAGCCTGGACGCGGTGACGATCCTGCACCGGGTCGGCCGGATGCGGCCGGGCGAGGCGATCGTGCTGGTCGGCGTGCTGGCCGCCCACCGCGCCGAGGCCTTCGCCGCCTGCGAATTCGTGATCGACCGGCTGAAGACCGGGGCGCCGTTCTGGAAATACGAGGACCGCAGCGACGGCGCCGGCTGGGTCGAAACCACCGCCGAGGACGCCGAACGCGCCCAACGCTGGGAATAAGGAGCGGGCCGCCGCGATACCGTAATGTTGCGCGGGCTGCCGCCCGCGGACCCGCTTGGGGCGAGGCCCCAAACCCCATTTTTTCTGAAAATAAAGGGGGTCCGGGGCATCGCCCCGGTTGGGTTTGGGCGAAAGCCCAACGTCAGCGCCGGCCCTCGTGCGGATGAGCCCGCCGCCATTCCTCCGGCGGATCGCATTCCCCGCGCCAAATTCCCCGCGCCGCCGCCCGCGCCGCCGCCTCGGCGCCGACATAGCGATCGGAATAGCGCCGGTAGGCCACCGCCCAGCCGGCGGCGACGATCGCCCGGTTGAGGTCGCGCCGGCCGAGATGACAGGTGGCGACGCGACGGTGATAGTGGCCGTCCTCGTCCTCGACCACGCAGCGCACCGGCTTGCCCTCGGCACGGGCGCGCAGCCAGACGGCGGCGGCGCGGCCGGCGGCCCAGTCCGCCCCGTCGCGGTGACAGAGCTGGCTCCATTCCGGCGCGTCGATGCCAAACAGCCGGACCGACTGGCCGGCGACGTCGAGGCTGTCGCCATCGACGACATGGGCCGGGCCGACGATCTCCTCCGCCCCGGCCGGCCCCGCCAGCATCAGCGCCGCCGCGAGGACGGCGCCGAGACGGCGAGCGATCACCAGCCGCCCGAGGTGAAGTAGAGATCCCATTCCTGACGGAACTGGGCCGGCTGCTCCGACCACCAGCGCGCCGGGCGGCTGAACTGCTCGGGGCTGACCGCGCCGGGCGGCGGCTCCTCGCCGGCGAAGGCGTAATGCGAGGCATAGCGGGTGCGGAACGCCACCGTCGCCTCGCGGCTGTGGGCGCGCGGCAGCCGCGAGCTTTGCACCGCCTGCCAGAAGATGCGGTCGCACAGCGGCGAGAGCTGGTTGGGCATCATTCCCCACAATGCCGCCAGCCGGAAGGCACGCCGGGTCAGGAAGAAGCAGGAGGTGTCGACGAAGGTCACCCCATCATTTTCCAGGTCGCAATAGAGGATCGAGCCGTCCAGCCGGTGCATCGTGCGGTTGGAGGTGCAGATCGACACCCCCTTCGAACGGTGCAGTTCGAGCATCCGTTCCAGATGGTCGGAGCGGAACCAATTGTCGGCGTCGAGATAGGCAATGGCGTCGAAGCCCTGGGCGATCGCCGACATCGAGCCGATCGCGCGCGGGGTGTTGCCGTTGTTGGCGTGGGCGCGCGACAGCGCCAGATGCTCGACCCCGCCCCAGCCGTCCACCACCGTGTTGGGGAAGCCGTCGGCAACCATGAAATGGGTGCAGGGAACGCTCTGGGCGGTGACGCTGTCGTGGCACTCGGCCAGGATTTCGCTCGCCTCCTTGTAATAAGGCGTCACCACCGCGATGCGAAAGGGCGGCGCGGTCTGCACCGCCGGGGCGGCGGGCTGGGCCGCCGGCGCCGGCGCCGGGGCCTCGACCGGATCGGGCTTGGGCAGCGGCGCGAACGGGGCAAGGACGAACTGGACCTTGCGCGGGGCGTAATTGGCCTTGAGCGCGAACAGGTCGCCGCCGCCGACCAGGGCCGAGGCGCGGAAATTGAACAGATCGACCGCGAATTCCGGCCGGGTCGGCCGGTTGCGCAGCGAATAGAAGCAGCCCGGATTGAACACCTGGGTCTGCACCATCGCCACCAGATCCTCGGTCGCGACCTGACCATGCAGCATCAGCACCCAGTCGCGGGTGCCGGCGGCGCTCTTCAGCGCGGCGAACAGGTCCTCGCCGCTGTGATCGGCGCAGGGCAGCACCGCGATCCCCAATTCGCCGGCCAAAGCGTGGTGCTCGGGATTGTCGCTGAGGAGGACATGGACGCCGAAGGCCGGCCGGTTGGCCTCGATCAGCCCCCGCAGCGCGGCGGCCGGCAAAGCGTCATCGACGTCGAGCACGGCGAAGATGTTCTTCGGCACCAGCATCTGCTGGGCGACGCCGATCCGCTGGTCGTTGGAGGAAAGATAGGGCTGCTCGCCCTGGGTGACGGTGTAGTCGCCGGCGACATAGCGCACCGGATCGAATTCGGCCACCTGCCCCTTGCGCAGCTTGGGGCTGTTGATCCCCTTCAGCTTCTCGACCCACACCGGCGAGGCGTCGTCGGTCTCGTCGTTGGCGTTGCGCTTCGGCACCGGCAGGCAGGCGCTGCACAGCTCGCACCAATGGAGCTGGTCGGCGAAATCCTTGGGGGTGCGCTTCCACCAGCCCGGCTCGATCGGCCAGCCGCCAGGACCGCCCAGGGTGGCGTCCATCGCCGCCGCCACCTCGCAGAAGAAGGCGCCCTTCGGGGTGATCGAGGCGCTCCAATTGTTCTGCACCCAGCAATTGTCGCGCAGCCGGATCCAATCCTCGTCGGGGATACCCAGCTCGGCCCGGGTGGCCATCAGGGTGGTGTGCTCGCTCGGGCTGGAATGGTCGTTGACGCACTGGACCCCGAAGGTGTCCTGGATCAGCTCGAAATGTTCGCCGTACTTGCTCGACACCGAGGTCCACAGGCCGCGCTGGTTGTTGTAGCCGCGGTTGAAGTTGAAGGCGTTGTTGAGGATGTGGTCGAGGAAGTCCGGGGTGGGCGCATAGGCGGCGCGGGTATGGTCGTCATAGCCGACATGGTCGCGCAGATAGCCGACCAGCCGGGGGAAATCGGGATGGATCGTCGGCTCGCCGCCCATGATCCCCACCACGCCACCGAACCCGGCCAGCGAATCCACCGCCTGGCGGAAGGTGTCTAAATCCATGAAGAACGGCTTGGTATGGTGCCCGCAGAAGCGGGTGCAATTGCCGCAGCGCTTGGTGCAGGCGTTGGTGATCTCGATCTGGATGACCTTCATGTCGGCCGGCGAACGCATGGCATCGTCTCCTGGGCGGCGGGGGTTCAGGACAAGGCGGGGGCGGCGGCCGGCTCCGCCGCGCGCGGGGTGAAACTGGCCCCGGCATCGAGATGGGACCGTTCCCGCGCCACCGCGCGGGCGTCCTCGGCATGACCCAGCCGCCCGCACATCTCCTCCATGTAGCGCAGCGCGAGGCGGTCGTTCGGGGCGGCGTCGAGGATGCGGCCGAGCAGATCGACCGCGACCGCGCGCCGGCCCTCGCTTTCATGGCGCCCGGCCAGGGCGAGCAGGCTGGCGATCGCGCGGTGGCGGGCCGAGGCGACGTTGCCGCGCCGCGACGGCGCCGGGGTCGGCACCGGCATCGCCGCCCAGTCGTAGCCGGCGCGGCGGAAGAATTCCTCGCGGGTCTTCTGCAACACGTCGTTGGCATCGACGGTGTAGAACGAGGTCGCCTCGCCGGTGCCGGCGCCCTTGTAGCGCGAGGTCAGGGCGAAGAACACCATCCGGTCCTCGCAATTGCCCAGCGGGGTGGGCGGATCGGACCAGCAGGGCAGCACGTCGAGGCATTTCAGCTTGTCGATCATCAGCGAACTGGTGTCGACGAAGCCGCCGAAGCGCTTGGCGTAAACCCCGGCATTGGGGCCGACCGATTCCCAGGTATCGACGCAGATCACCCCGTCGGTGCGCGGATCGACCATCCAGCGGCGGGAATAGGCCCAATCCACCCCGGTGATCGCCTTGCGCAGGCTGGACAGGTGGTTGGGGGCGAACCAGTTGTCGTCGTCGAGATAGGCGACGTACCGGCTGTTGGCGAGGAAGCTCATCGCCGCGCGCAGGCTGCCGCCATAGCCGCAGGCATGAACCCCGCCATTGCGCCGGGCGGTCGAATAGCCCGGATCGACGATGGTCAGGGTGACGTTGTCGGGGCAGCTTTCCATCAGCCCGGCCAGTTGCTCGACCGGCCCGCGCACCATGTCGATGCCGAGCAGGATCTGGATCCGGCCGTCGAGATCCTGGTCGAACACCGAATGCACCGCCCGGGTCAGGGTCTCGCGCAGCACGGTGGGAATCACCACCGCCACATCGCTCGGCTCCTGCCGGAATTGCTGCGCGAAAGCATTCATCCCCAATCCTCCTGGTCGGTCGTTAGCGGGCGGCGACAACGGCGGCCGCGCCCCGCGCGCGGCGGCCGAAACGTGATCATCCCCGGCCTCCGCCGGCCAGGACGCGGTCGAGATCGGCGGCGACCCGCTCCAGCAGCGCCGGCCAGCCCTGGTAAAGCTCCTGGCGGTAGAGCCGCAGCGACGGGTACCAGGGCGAGTCCGGACGGTCGAGCAGCCAGCGCCAGTCGGGATTGATCCCCGGCAGCAGCAGCCACACCGGACGCCCCAGCGCGCCGGCAAGATGGACGACGCTGGTATCGACGCAGATCACCAGATCGACCAGTTCGCACAGCGCGGCGGTATCGGAGAAATCGACCAGTTCGGCCCCGGGGGCGCGCAGCCCCGGCAGGGCGGCGATGCGCTCGGCATCGCCGGGCCGGAAGTCCTTCTGCAATGCGATGAAATCGGCGTCGGCGGCGAACAGCCGGGCGAAGCTGTCGAGCGGAATGCTGCGGTGGCGGTCGTTGCGGTGCAGCCGGCTGCCGCTCCAGGCGACGCCGATCCGGGGCCGGCGGGCCTCGCCCAGCCGCTGGCGCCACTGCGCGACCCGGGTCGGGTCGGCGGCGAGATAGCGCGGCGCGGCCGGAATCGAGCCGAGATCGGTGCCGAAGGCCAGCGCCAGGCTCATCATCGGACAGAAATAATCGAACGGCGGCAACGGATCGCCCTTGGCGACGAGTTGCTCGATCCCGGGCAGGCCGCCGAGCAGGCCGAGCAATTGCCGCTCGGCCTCCACCACCACCCGCGCCCCCCGCGCCGCCAGCAGCGGCAGATAGCGGCAGAACTGGATCGTGTCGCCGAAGCCCTGCTCGACATGGACCAGGATGGTGCGGCCGGCGGGATCGCTCTGGCCCAGCCAGCAGGGCTGCTCGAACGAGCGGCGGGTGGTCTTCCAGGTGGCCTTGCGCCGCCGCCATTCGTAATCGGCCCAGCCCCGGGCCAGCGCGCCGGTCTGGAGCAGGCACAACGCGCGGTTCCAGTGGGCATCGACGAAATCGGGATCGAGGGCG
Source organism: Pseudomonadota bacterium (assembly GCA_039804805.1). Taxonomy (GTDB): domain Bacteria; phylum Pseudomonadota; class Alphaproteobacteria; order Rhodospirillales; family Magnetospirillaceae; genus Phaeospirillum. Next base: position 1,347 of record JBDLVO010000297.1, on the reverse strand, counting down.
ATGGCGTGGTCGAAACTGGCCAGCGCCTCGTCGAAGCGGCGGAATTCCTTGAGGATGTTGGCGCGGTTGGAATAGGGCGCCGGGTAGTCGGGCTTGATCGCGATCGCCCGGTTGAAGTCGTCGAGCGCCTCGTCGAGCCGATCGAGTTCGGCCAGGATGTTGCCCCGGTTGGACAGGATCTTCTCGCCGCGCGGATTGAGCGCCAGCGCCCGGTCGTAGCTGGCCAGCGCGTCCTCCAGCCGGCCGAGCAGGCGCAGCACGTTGCCGCGATTGTAATAGGCCTCGGTCTTCAGCGGGTTGAGGGCGATGGCGCGGTCGTAGCAGGCCAGCGCCTCCTCGGGCCGTTCCAGTTCGGTCAGCACCACGCCGCGATTGTAATGGGCGTCGGCGTAATCGGGCTGGGCGGCGATCGCCCGGCCATAGCTGTCGAGCGCCTCCGTGCGCCGGCCCATCTCGCGCAGCACGTTGCCGCGATTGGAATGGGCCGAGGCCTCGCCCGGGGCCAGCGCCACCGCCCGGTCATACTGGGCGAGGGACTCGTCGAACCGGCCCATATCCTTCAGCAGATTGCCGAAATTGTTGCGGGCGGCGGGATGGTCGGGCGACAGCGCCACCGCCGCGCGCAGATAGGATTCGGCCTCGCCCCGCCGCCCGGCCTGGGCCAGCGCGGCGCCGAGCAGATGCAGCGCGTCGAAATTGGTCGGTGCCGCCGTCAACACCGCGCGATAGATCCACACCGCCTCGTCAAGCCGTCCGGCCTTGTGCAGGGCCAGCGCCTCGACCAGTCGCTGGTGGATCTGCGGGGAGACGGGCTCGGCCGTGCCGTGATGTGTCATGTCCATTCCGTTTGCCGACGCGGTTCGATCACCCCGCTTCGCGCCCGGGGACTGCCGCGCGGGAGGAGGATAAGCAAACAGAGGTTAAGATCTTCTGGCCGCCCGGTAAAAAAACGCGCCGCCCTTGCCGCGCCGCCGGCGCGGCAAGGGGCTTGCCAACGGTGGCAAACAACTTTGCAGGCCGGCGGCCCCGCCGGGGACGGCCAGCCGGCCGGCGCGGCGGAAAACCGCCCGCGACGGCGGCGAAAAGGGAATGGCCCGGTTCTTGCTGATTGAACCGACGGCCATGCCGCGCCGTCGCCATGGACCGTCCGCCTTGAACCCGCCGGGGAGGGAAACGGCCGATGACCCCTCAGATCGAGACGTTCTATGATGTGGTCCGCCGCAAGGGGATCAGCCGCCGCAGCTTCGTGCGATTTTGCAGCCTGACCGCGGCCTCCCTGGGCCTCGGCCCGCTCGGCGCCGCCTCGGTGGCCGAGGCGCTGGAGACCAAGCCGCGCGTTCCGATCAT
>JBDLVO010000296.1:0-5560 GCA_039804805.1 Pseudomonadota bacterium | reverse complement strand
TCGCTCATTGGCGCGACGTGTCCGACATGATCCTGCCCCGGCGCGGCCGCTTCCTGGTGTCCGACCGCAACAAGGGCGCCCGCCGCAACCGCAAGATCATCGACAACACCGGCACCCTGGCCCTGCGCACCATGGCCGCCGGGCTGATGAGCGGCATCACCAGTCCGGCCCGGCCCTGGTTCCGCCTCACCACCCGCGTTCCCGCCCTCGCCCGGGATGATGAGGTGAGCCGCTGGCTGGCCGATGTCGAGACGCTGTTGCGCGAGATCTTCAGCGCCTCCAACGCCTATGACGCGCTGGCCTCGGTCTATGAGGAGCTGTCCGCCTTCGGCACCGCCGCGATGGTGGTGCTGCCCGACCATGACAATGTCATCACCTGCGAGACCCTCACCGCCGGGCAATACCTGATCGCCGCCGGCAAGACGGGCGAGGTCGATACCCTGTACCGGGTCTACAGCCTGACCGTCGGGCAGGTGGTCGATGAGTTCGCCCCGCTGGTCGAGGGCACGCGGGACTGGTCGGCGATTTCTCCCGCCACCCGCACCCTGTTCGACAATGGCCGGCGCGATGCCTGGGTCGAACTGGTGCAGGCGATCGAGCCCAACCCCGACCACCGCCCCGGCCCGGGACCGTCCTGGCGCAAGGCCTGGCGCTCGGTGTGGATCGAGAAAGGGGCGCCCGACGACCGCCTGTTGCGGGTCTCCGGCTTCGACGAGTTCCCGGCGGTGGTCGCCCGCTGGAACGTCACCAACCCCGACATCTATGGCACCAGTCCGGCGATGGACGCGCTCGGCGATGTCGAGCAGCTTCAGGCCCAGGAGCGCGACAAGTCGCTCGCCATCCAGAAGATGGTCAAGCCGCCGCTCAACGTCCCGGCCACCCTGCGCACCAACTCGGTGGTCAACCCGCTGCCCAACGGCACCACCTTCTACGATCTGGCCGGCGGGCCGGCCCCGCCGGTGGCGACGCCGCTTTATCAGGTCCAGCCCCGGCTCGACGAGATGCAGCACGACATGGATCGGGTGCGGCAGCGGATCCGCGACGCCTTCTACGTCGATCTGTGGCTGATGATCAGCCAGATCGACCGCGCCGGGGTCACCGCCACCGAGATCGACGCCCGCCGCGAGGAAAAGCTGCTGATGCTGGGGCCGGTGCTGGAACGGCTGCATCACGAGTTCCTCGACCCGCTGATCGACCGCGTCTTCGCCCTCGCCAGCCGGGCCGGCCTGCTGCCGCCGCCGCCACCGGCCCTGGCCGGGCAACGGCTGCGGGTGCGCTACGTCTCGATGCTGGCCCAGGCTCAGCGCGCGGTGGCGACCGGGTCGATCGAACGGCTGTGCAGCTTCGCCGGCAGCCTCGCCGCCGCCGACCGTTCGGTGCTCGACCGGATCGATTTCGATCAGGCGCTGGAAAGCTACGCCGAGGCGATCGGAGTCGATCCCCGCCTGCTCCGCCCCGACGAGGCCGTCGCCACCCGCCGCGACCAGCGCCAGCAGGGCCAGCGTCAGGCCGACAGCCTGGAAACGGTCGAACTGGCCGCCCGCTCGGCCGAGGTGCTGTCGCGGATCGACACCGGCCACCGCAGCGCCCTGACCGACATCCTCGCCAACGTCACCGGCGCCCTGCCATGAGCGGCCCGCCCACCTTCGCCGCCGAGGCCCCCCGCCCGGCCCGGCCCAGCCCGGAGGACGAGGATCTCGCCTGGCTGCTGAACCGGCCCGAGGGCCGGCGGGTGCTGCGCCGCCTGCTCGGCCGCACCGGGCTGTTCGCCGCCAGCTTCAGCCCCGATCCGCTGACCCTGGCCTACCGCGAAGGCGGCCGCGCCGTCGGACTCGCCCTGGTGGCGATGATCGGCGCCGCCGCGCCCGAGCGGCTGGCCGAACTGCTGGTCGAGACCCCCGCCGCCTGACACGCGGGCTCTGCCCGCGACCCGCCGGGGCGATGCCCCGGACCCCCTTCTTTTTCGAAAACAAAGGGGGTTTGGGGCCTCGCCCCAAGCGGGGCGCGGGGCGGCAGCCCCGCTGATTCGTTGCGAGTGCGCGCGAAGCGCGCCGGGGCGGCAGCCCCGTAGCTTTTCCCACAGGAGTGTTGCCATGACCGAAACCCCTCCGTCGCCTTCCGACAGCCCGGCCGAGCCGGTCGCCGAACCGGCGCCCACGCCGGCGGCCTCTTATGACGATCTGGTACTGCCGGACGGGCTCAGCCCCGATGCCGAGACCGGCGCCGCCTTCCGCAGCCTCGCCGCCGAGGCCGGCCTCAGCCGCGACACCGCCCAGAAGCTGGTCGATCTCCAGGCCGGGCTGATCCGCAAGCAGGGCGACGCCGCCCGCGCCCAGGCCCAGGACACCGCCCGGGCCTGGGCCAAGGATGCCGCCGCCGATGCCGAATATGGCGGGGCCGATTTCGCCAGGAACGCCGGCCTCGCCCGGCAGGCGTTGCAGGCCTTCGCCACCCCGGCCCTGGTCGAGTTGCTCGACGGCAGCGGGCTCGGCAACCACCCCGAGCTGATCCGCGCCTTCTACCGCGTCGGCAAGGCGATGGCGGAAGACGGCCGGGTCGGCGGCAGCGCCGCGCCCCGCCCCGACCGCCTCGCCGCCCTTTATCCCACCATGGTTCCCAAGGAGTAACCGATGGCCACCCTCGTCTCCACCAACCCGACCCTGGCCGACCTCGCCAAGGCGCTCGATCCCGACGGCTCGATCGCCCAGGTGGTCGAGATCCTGTCCCAGGTCAACGAGATCCTCGACGACATGACCTTCATCGAGGGCAACCTGCCGACCGGCCACCGCACCACCATCCGCGCCGGCCTGCCCCAGCCCACCTGGCGCAAGCTGTATGGCGGCGTCCAGCCGACCAAGTCGACCCGGGTCCAGATCACCGATTCCTGCGGCATGCTCGAAGCCTATGCCGAGGTCGACAAGGCGCTGGCCGACCTCAACGGCAACACCGCCGCCTTCCGCCTGTCCGAGGACAAGGCCCACATCGAGGGGATGAGCCAGGAAGTGGCCCAGACCCTGTTCTACGGCAACGAGGGCACCGAACCCGAGGCCTTCACCGGGCTGGCCCCGCGCTACAATTCGCTGTCGGCCGAGAACGCCGACAACATCGTCAATGCCGGCGGCACCGGCGCCGACAACAGCTCGATCTGGCTGGTGGTGTGGGGGCAGGACACCTGCCACGCCATCTATCCCAAGGGCTCCCAGGCCGGGCTCAAGCACAAGGATCTGGGCGAGGTCACCATCGAGGACGTCGATGGGCTGGGCGGGCGGATGCAGGCCTACCGCACCCATTACCGCTGGGATGTCGGCCTCAGCCTGCGCGACTGGCGCTACGTCGCCCGCATCGCCAACATCGACGTCTCCGACCTCGCCACCCTCGCCAACACCAAGAACCTGCTGACCTGGATGATCCAGGCCAGCGAGCGGATCCCGGTGCTCGGGCGCGGGCGGGCCTGCTGGTACATGAACCGCACCCTGCGCGAGAAGCTGCGCCTCGGCATCGTCGAGAAGATCGCCGACGGGCTGAGCTGGGAAACCGTCGCCGGCAAGCGGGTGATGGTGTTCGACGACATCCCGGTCCGCCTCAGCGACGTCCTCCTCAACACCGAAACCGTCGTGTCCTAAGGAGCCCCCGCGATGATCCTCGATGAACGCACCCAGTTCTGCGCCGCCACCGCCCTCAATACCGGGGCGGCCGGCAGCACCCTGCTCGGCAACGTGATCGATCTCGGCCGGAACGGACTCGATCTCGGCGGCGGCGAGCCGCTGTGGCTGGTGATCCAGGTCGCCACCGCCGCCACCAGCGCCGGCGCCGCCACCGCCAGCTTCAAGCTCGCCTCCGACGCCCAGCCGGCCATCGCCACCGACGGCAGCGCCACCATCCACCTCGTCACCGACCCCCTGCCGGTCGCCAGCCTGACCGCCGGCAAGCGGGTCTGCGTCCTCGCCTTGCCGCCCGGGAGCTACGAACGCTATCTCGGCCTGCTCCAGCTCACCGCCACCGCCGCCTTCACCGGCGGGGCGATCCACGCCTTCCTCACCACCGCCCCCGAGGCGTGGCAAGCCGCCGCCGACGCCTGACCGCCTCGGCCGGGTTCCGTCCGGCCCCGGCCCCGGGCCGGGCGGAACCCGCCTTTTTCCCTTTCCCGTTCGGAGAAACGCCGATGCCCCGCTACCGCCTCACCGCCGACGCCTTCATCGCCGGCAGCCGCCGCCGCAAGGGCGAAATCGTCTCCCATGACGGCCCCGCCGGCCGGGCGATGGAGCCGCTCCCGTCCGAGCCCGAGCCCGAGCCCGCCCCGCCCCCCGCCCGCGCCGGCGGCCGGGGCAAGGGCAAGGCCGTGCCCGCCGCCGCCGGGGCCTGACGGCAATGGCCGTCTCGCCCGTCGCGCTGTGCAACCTCGCTTTGGTCCGCCTGGGCGGGGCGACCATCGCGGCGCTCGACGAGGGCTCGAAGGAAAGCATCCTCTGCGACCTGCTGTTCGAGCCCTCGCGCGACGCCACCCTGCGCGACCATCCCTGGAACTTCGCCGCCCAGCGCCGCACCCTGGCCGATACCGGCGCCAGCGTCGCGCCCTGGGCCCACACCTATGCCTATCCCTCCAACTGCCTGTTCGCCCGCGAGATCGTCAATCCGCGTGGCCGGCAGGCGCCGCCGGTGCCGTTCGAGGTGGCCGGCGACGGATCGGGCGGCCGGGTGATCCATACCGATCTGGCCCCGGCCACCCTGCTCTACACCGCCCGTGTCACCGACCTCGCCGCCTGCGATCCGCTGTTCATCGAAGCCCTGTCGTGGAAGCTGGCGGCCGAACTGGCGATGCCGCTCGCCAGCAACAAGACCCTGATGGACATGGCCCAAAGCCAGTATGCCCGCCTGCTGACCGTGGCGCGGGCCTGCGACGGCAATGAAGGCATGGCCGAACCGGCCGGCGCCGCCGACTGGATCCTGTGCCGGGGCGGGGAAAGGCGGGGGTGAACGGGATCAGTGGCCGAGCAGCTTGGCCAAGCCGAACATCGCCCCCAGCACCAGCGTCGCGTTGATCACCACCGCGCCGAGGATCGTCTTCATCAGATCCGAACGCACGGTGGCGATGTCGTCCTTCAACTCGGCGCGGAGCGAGGCGATTTCCTCCTTCATCTCGGCGCGGAGCGAGGCGATTTCCTCCTTCATCTCGGCACGAAGGGTCGCGATGTCGGCCTTCAACTCGGCCTTGGCCTCGATCAGGTCGGCCTTGCTCGCCGCCTGAGTGTCCATGAACTCGGCCAGCGCCTCGACCTGCTCGGCCGAAAAGCCAACCTTCTGCAATTTGAGCACCGCCGTCGCGCTCATCGCCGTTCCTCTTCCGATTGCTCGTCCGATCCTACCACAACCCGGCGCCCCGCCGCGAGGTTCCGCCCATGACCCAACGCCTGTTCCAGCCCTCGTTCGCCGGGGGCGAGCTGTCGCCCGCGCTGTATGCCCGGGTCGATCTCGGCAAATACGCGGTCGGCCTGCGCAAATGCCGCAACTTCATCGTCCACCGCACCGGCGGCGTCTCCAACCGCGCCGGGTTCGAATATCT
>JBDLVO010000295.1:0-3644 GCA_039804805.1 Pseudomonadota bacterium | reverse complement strand
CGGCCCGGCCGTTTCCTCCTCTTCGCCCGCGCCGGGGGGGCGCCGGGTGCGCGGGCGGCGCGGCGAATTGTTCGTGGTCGGCATTGGCGCCTCGGCCGGCGGGCTGGAGGCGCTGCGGCCGTTCGTCGCCAACCTGCCGCAATCCTCCAACATGGCCTATGTCATCGTCCAGCATCTGTCGCCGCAATATCGCAGCATGATGGTGCAGTTGCTCGGCCGCGAAACCAAGCTGCCGGTCGAGGAGATCAAGGACGGGCTGGTGCTGGCCCCCAACACCATCTACATCACCCCGCCCAACAAGGACGTCCGGGTCAAGAACGCCACCCTGTGGCTGCGCGAGCCCTCGGCCCCGCTCGGGCCCAAGCCGTCGGTCGACGTGTTCTTCTCCTCGCTGGCCGAGGATCTCGGCCAGCAGGCGATCGGGGTGATCCTGTCCGGCACCGGCAGCGACGGCGCCCACGGCATGCGGGCGATCAAGGCCTGCGCCGGGCTGACCGTGGCCCAGGATCCGGAAACCGCCAAATATGACGGCATGCCCAAGGCGGCGATCGATTCCGGCTGCGTCGATCTGGTGATGCCGCCCGACGCGATCGGGCCGGAACTGGCCTCGATCTCGCGCTTTCCCCGCCCGGTGGTGGCGCAGAAATCGGAGCAGACCGAGACCCGCGACACCATCAACGAGATCTTCCTGCTGGTGCGCAAGCGCACCGAGGTCGATTTCACCCAGTACAAGGCCAACACCGTGCGCCGCCGGCTGGAGCGGCGGATGGCCGCCAACCGGATCGAGACGCTGGATGCCTATCTCGAATTCGTCCGTCATCACCCGGGCGAGCTCGACCTGTTGTGCAAGGACATCCTGATCTCGGTCACCTCGTTCTTCCGCGACACCAAGGCGTTCGAGGATATCGGCGCCACCCTGGCCGAGCTGGTCGCCGCCAAGAAGCCGGGCGACGCGATCCGCATCTGGATTCCCGCCTGCGCCACCGGCGAGGAGGCCTATTCCTTCGCCATGCTGCTGTCGGATCTGCTGGGCGAGACCCTCAACCAGTACAAGATCCAGGTGTTCGCCACCGACATCGACCTCGACGCGATGCGCCACGCCCGCAAGGGGGCCTATTCCGCCACCACGGTCGAAAGCCTCGACAAGACCACGCTGGCGCGCCATTTCGACGCGATGGGGCAGAGCTATCAGGTCAAGAAGCCAATCCGCGAAATGGTGGTGTTCGCCCGCCAGGACCTGATCAAGGATCCGCCCTTCGTCAAGGTCGATTTGATCAGTTGCCGCAATGTGCTGATCTATTTCAATGCGGATCTCCAGGACCGCATTTTCCAGATGTTCCATTACGCCCTGATGCCCCAGGGCTATCTGTTCCTCGGCAAATCGGAATCGGTCGGCCATTGCGCCGATCTGTTCCGCGCCGTCAAGCCAACCGCCAAGATCTTCCAGAAACGGATGGTGGCGCCGCGCTCGACCAACCCGGTGTTCGGCGCCTTTCGCATCAAGCCGCCGGAAAACGCCGATGCCGAGCGCGCCGCCGGGGCGGGCTCGATCGAGTCGATCGTCCGCGACGGCTTTGTCGCCACCTGCATGCCGCCCAGCGTCGCGGTCAACGAAAATCTCGACATTCTGTTCTATCACGGCGACGTCGATACCTTCGTCCGCTTCCCCCAGGGCCGGCCCAACCAGAATCTCGGCAAGCTGATCGCCGAGGATTTCCGCATCGACCTGCGCGCCCTGGTCCACCATGCCCGCGAGAAGGGCGGCGCGGCGATGGGGCCCAAGCGGCAGCTCAAGCTGCGCGACGGCGAGGCCTGCTGCCGGCTGGTGGTGCGCTTGCTGGCGGTCGAGGCCGGGCGCGAGCCGCTGTTCCTGGTCAGTTGCGAGAAGCTCGATCTGCCGGTCGAGGGCGGGGGCGAATCGCTGCCGCCCCCCAGCAGCGAGGCCCGGCTGATCGAGCTGGAACAGGAACTGACCGCCACCCGCGAGCATCTCCAGACCGTGGTCGAGGAACTGGAAACCTCCAACGAGGAATTGCAGGCCCTCAACGAGGAACTCCAGGCCGCCAACGAGGAACTGCAATCCTCCAACGAGGAACTGGAAACCTCGAACGAGGAGCTGCAATCGACCAACGAGGAACTGACCACCGTCAATCAGGAATTGCAGGTCCGCACCGCCGAACTGGCCGGGGCCAACGCCGACCTCCAGAACATTCAGGACAATATCGGCTTCCCGCTGCTGGTGGTCGACCGGGCGCTGCGCATCACCCGCTTCACCCCCCAGGCGGCGCGGATGTTCGGCCTGCTGCCGTCCGACGCCGGCCAGTTGATCACCGCCGTGCCCAGCCAGTTCCATGTGCGCGACCTCAAGGCGCTGCTGGTGACGGTGATCGCCAGCAACGCCTCGCACGAGGAGATCATCGAGGTCGACGGCAAGGTCTACCGGATGGGGGTCTATCCCTATCGCGACCTGCGCGAGCAGACCGCCGGCTCGATCATGAGCTTCATCGACGAAACCGAGCTGCGCACCACCCAGCGCGAGCTGGAGGCGACCATCGCCTCGCTGCGGGTCACCCAGGACGCCCTGCGCGACGCCAAGGAGGTGGCCGAGGCGGCCAACAACGCCAAGTCCGAATTCCTCGCCAACATGAGCCACGAACTGCGCACCCCGCTCAACGCGGTGCTCGGCTTCGCCCAGTTGATGGCCGACGAGATGTGGGGGCGGCTCGGCGACGAACGCTATCGCGAATATGCCAACATCATCGTCGACAGCGGCCAGCATCTGCTGTCACTGATCAGCCAGGTGCTCGACATGTCGGTGATCGAGGCCGGCCGCACCATCCTGCACGAGGGCACGGTGCGGATCGGCGAGGTGATCACCGCCACCCTGCGCCTGATGTTGCCCCAGGCGGAACGGCGCGACATCCGGCTGGTCGGTGACCTTGCCGCCGATCTGCCCTGGCTGCATGGCGACCTGACCGCCGTGCAGCGGGTGCTGTTCAACCTGATCGGCAACGCCCTCAAATTCACCCAGCCGGGGGGAATGGTGACGGTGACCGCCCGGGTCGAGCCCGGCACCGGGTTGGTGATCGCGGTGGCCGATACCGGCATCGGCATCAAGGCGGCCGATCTGGTCCGGGTGCTGATGCCGTTCGAACAGGGCGGATTGCGCACCGTGCGCGAGCGGGAAGGGGTCGGGCTCGGCCTGCCGATCTCCAAGTCGTTGATCGAACTGCATGGCGGCGCCCTGACCATCGACAGCGTCGAGGGCAAGGGCACCACCGTCACCGTCCGCTTCCCCGCCGAGCGGCTGGTGCCGCGCGGCTGAGGGAAAAAGCGGGCTCCGCCCGCGCCCGCCAAGGGCCGCCAGGCCCTTGGATCCCCTCGATGGTCGGGTGACCCGACGCCTTTCCGCCTGGGCGCGGGCGTTTGTTGCGCGTAGAACAGGGACAGGGATCCAAGGGCCTGACGGCCCTTGGCGGGTGCGGGCGGAGCCCGCTTTTTTCAGGAGTCCGTCCGGTGCGGATCGATCAGATGTTGCAGCCCGTCTTCACCGCCGATCCCGACCGGATCGCGCTGCGGACGGAGACCGAATCGCTGTCCTATCGCCAGCTCGACGCGATGGTTGGCGCCGTGGCCGCCGGTCT
>JBDLVO010000294.1:0-2914 GCA_039804805.1 Pseudomonadota bacterium | reverse complement strand
GGGGGCGCTGGCCGAGGGGCGGCGCGGCGGCTCGCCCGGCGGCGGCGGCGGCGAGGGGCTCGGCGGCGGGGCGGGATCGGCGGCGGCGGGATCGGGACGGCGGCGGCCGGGCAGGGGGCGGACATCGCCGGTGACCGTCTGCCACAACCGGCTTTCCTCGGCGGTGACCGGGCGCCGGCGCGGCTGACGGGGTTCGGTCAGTTTCACGGTCGGGCCTGATCGTCCGGCGGCAGATCGGCGACCGAGGTCCAGTGGGTGCCCGGGCTCGGCATCGCCGGGCGGGGGGCGGGGGGCGGCTCGATCAACTCCGCCGCGTCGGGGGCGGACTCGAGCGGCAGCAGGTCGGCGCGGGCGCCGGCCGGCACCCCCTCGCCGAAATGGCGGCGGATGAATTTGCGCCAGTCGCCCTTGGGGGCGACGCAGGGGGCCTCGCCCGCGCCGGGAATCGTCAGGGCGATGCCGCCCATCCGCCACAAGGCGAGGAAGCGGCCGATGTCCTGGCAGAGATAGTCCTGGGTGCGGGTACGCAGCCGCCAGCCGATGAAGGTGCGGTTGATCACCAGATAGACCAGCACGAACAGGAACATGCCGACGATGCCGACCGCCAGCCCGCCCAGCAGCAGGATCGCCAGCGCCAGGGTCATCAGCCCGATCAGCGGCAGCAGGTGGTCCCACTGGTCATGCACCGGCGAGCCCTGGAAATCGATCATGCGCGGATCGGCGAACAACTGGATCCGCCCTTCCAGCAATCCCTTGCGCAGGATGTCGTGCAGGCGATCGTCGCCGGGTTCCCGGCGACCGTGTCCGTCCTCGCTGCGGTATATCATCGTTTTCGTCCCTGTCCGGCTTCCGCGAGGATGGACAACGGGGCGGGCAAAGGCAAGAGGGTGTCTCGCGGCCGGCGGGCGCGGGGCGCGCGGCCCCCGCCCGCCGGGGTCCGGTCAGTGACGGAAGTGGCGGATGCCGGTGAACACCATGGCGAGGCCGGCCTCGTCGGCGGCGGCGATCACCTCGGCGTCGCGCACCGAGCCGCCCGGCTGGATCACCGCGGTCGCTCCGGCGGCGGCGGCGGCGAGCAGGCCGTCGGCGAACGGGAAGAAGGCGTCGGAGGCGACCACCGAACCGACCGTGCCGGGCTCGGCCTGGCCGGCGGCCTCGGCCGCCTCGCGCGCCTTCCAGGCGGCGATGCGCGAGGAATCGACCCGGCTCATCTGCCCGGCGCCGATGCCGACGGTGGCGCCGTTCTTGGCATAGACCACCGCGTTCGACTTGACGTGCTTGCAGACGCGGAAGGCGAACAGCAGGTCGGCCAGTTCCTGGGCGGTCGGCGCCCGCTTGGTCACCACCTTGAGGTCGGCCTCGGTGGTGACGCCGTTGTCGCGGGTCTGGATCAGCAGGCCGCTGGCGACGGTGCGGAAGCTCATCGCCTTCGCCGCCGGGTCGGGCAGGCCGCCGGTCAGCAGCAGGCGCAGGTTCTTCTTGGCGGAAAAGGCGGCGATGGCGTCGTCGTCGGCCTCGGGGGCGATCACCACCTCGGTGAACAACTGGGTGATCTCGGCGGCGGTGGCGGCGTCGAGCCGGCGGTTGACCGCGACGATGCCGCCGAACGCCGACACCGGATCGTTGGCCAGCGCGGCGCGATAGGCGGTGGCGAGGTCGGTGCCGACCGCGACGCCGCAGGGATTGGCGTGCTTGATGATCGCCACCGCCGGGCGCTCGAACTCGGCGACCAGTTCGTAGGCGGCGTTGGTGTCGTTGATGTTGTTGTAGCTCAGTTCCTTGCCCTGGACCTGACGGGCGCTGGCGACGCCGGGGCGGCGGATCTGCGAGGAGACGTAGAACGCCGCCTTCTGGTGCGGGTTCTCGCCGTAGCGCAGGCTCTGGTGCAGGTCGCCCGCCACCACCACCCGGCGCGGGAACAGCTCGCCGGTCTCGCGGGCGAAGAAGCGCCAGATCGCCGCGTCATAGGCGCCGGTGCGGGCATAGGCGATGCCGGCGAGGCGGCGGCGCAGCTCGAAGGTGGTGGCGCCGTTGTTGGCCTCCATCTCGGCCTGGACCACGGCGTAATCCTCGACATCGACCACCACCGTCACCGCGGCGTGGTTCTTCGAGGCGCCGCGGATCAGCGCCGGGCCGCCGATGTCGATGTTCTCGATGCAGGTGTCGTAATCGGCCCCGCGCGCCACGGTCTGCTCGAACGGATAGAGGTTGACCACCAGCAGATCGATCGGGGCGATGCCGTGCTCGGCCATCGCCGCCTCGTGTTCGGCGTTGCCGCGAATGCCGAGCAGGCCGCCGTGGATCTTGGGATGAAGGGTCTTGACCCGCCCGTCGAGCATCTCGGGGAAGCCGGTGTGGTCGGCGACCTCGATCACCGCGATCCCGGCCTCGCGCAGCGCCTTGGCGGTGCCGCCGGTCGACAGGATCTCGACGCCCCGGCCGGCGAGATAGCGGGCGAACTCGACCAGTCCGGTCTTGTCCGAGACCGAGAACAGGGCGCGGCGAATGGGAAGGGATGCGGACATGGTCGGAGACCTCCGGGGAGGGTGGAATCAGGGAAAAGGGAGACGTTGCCGGCTGTATAACACAGCCGCCCGGAAGCGGGACGAGGATTTTTGGCGGATCGCGCCCCGCTTGCGCGCGGGGCCTGAGGCCGGCGGGGCGGCGGCCGGTCCGGGCGCCGCCCCGGCGGTCAGTCGCGGCTTTCGGCGGTGGCGGCCAGCGCCTTGGCCAGTTCGTAGACCCGCTTGCGCACGGTCGGATCGGGAATGGCGAAATAGGCGCGGATCAGTTCCTGGGTCTCGCGCCGGCCGAGCAGGTCGGCCTCGAACCCGGCCGCCTCCTCGCACAATCCCGACGGCCGCGCGCTCAACTCGACCGCGACCGGGGGACGGGCCAGCGCCTCGGGCAAATC